>NZ_CP016291.1 GCF_001679785.1 Rhizobium leguminosarum | reverse complement strand
GGGACACCATCCATCCGGAATGCAGCCATGAGTTGGCGGGACTTCCCGATCCTGTTGCGGTAGGCGTCGAGGGCCTCGTCCGGAGCCCGGACACGAGCGGCGGCATCGGGAAACCCGGCCTGATCGAGAACGTCGACCACGACAGCGATCTCCGAGGTGTCGCGGCCGTCAACGTAGCGAGCGCTTTGAAGTGCCTTCAGGGCATCGCTTTCCCTGTCGAGTTGCGTCACCCCAACGGCTATCATCCCAAGCGTCGCAGGGGCGGAGTCGAACATGCCGTCTGCGCCCCCGAGAACCTGATCGCGATAGAGCTGGCTGAAGACCTGTCCCGTGAGCCGGTTGATCCGCTGGTCATTATGCCAGGCATAGGCTGCGAAGCGTTCATCCAGCGGACGGGCGCCTTCGCCCGCGAAGAGGCCGCTCGCGCGCAAGCTCGACGGTGAGATTGTCGAGCATGGCCAGTTTGTCGAGCGCGGGCGCCGCACCATAGCACCAGCCGCAAAGCGGATCGTAGAGATAGGTAAGATGCATATCGGACCATCCTTGAAACGATGGACAACAGATAGCGCACTTCTATTGGGTGATGAATATTGTTAAATGTGACAGAATGTATGTCAAAAACTTACAATCAAATGGAAGAAGGTTATGGAGGCTGTCAACCTCAATCGGCTGGCCTATTTTGCAGCCGTCGTCGATACCGGCTCGTTCACGAAAGCTGCCGAGCGCCTCGCGATCACGAAGACGGTCGTCAGCCAGCAGGTTGCGCGGCTGGAAGCTGAGTTGAAAACCAGCTTGCTTCTCCGGACAACACGACGCGTTGAGCCGACTGAGGCCGGCAAGCTTCTCTACGCGCGCTGCGTCATGATTTTCCGCGAAGCCGGGGACGCGGTCGGTGAAATCACCCGCGCAAATGCCGAGCCGACCGGCATGCTACGCATTGCTGCGCCCAATGATTATGGTGTGAGCACGATCGCTCCGATCGCTGCGGCCTTTATCCAGAAGTACCCCGCTTGCAGGGTGGAGCTTCTGCTCGCCGATACGAAGATGGATTTGCTCGCCAATCAGATCGACCTGTCGATCCGCGTTGGTTGGCTCGATGACTCCAGTCATCAAGCGAGACGGATCGGTTCGTTCCGGCAGTTGCTTGTGGCGTCCCCCAGCTTCTTCGCCACGCTCAGTTTGAACAGTCCAGAGGGATGCGGCGGGCCAGCCGTTTATCGCCAACCTGGCCCTCAAGGAGCCGGTGGTCTGGAGGTTTGTCCAGGGCGATTTCGACCGGCGGACCGTGCGGATGCAACAAAGCCTCATGAGCAATTCGACACCTGCGGTTCTCGCGGCCACGCTTGCGGGGGCAGGCATATCCGTCCTGCCGGATTTTCTGGCTGGAGAGCATATAGAGGCTGGCCGACTGATAAGATTGTTGCCGGACTGGAGCCTGCCGGCCGGAGGAATCTATGTCGTCTATCCGGCAGCTCGGTTCCGCACACCCAAAGTCACGGCTTTTGTCGCAATGCTTACGAACGGTCGCTCGCCCGGCTAGGCTGCGCCATCACGGAGCCTGAGTTGCTCCGAAGCAGCCTTACGGTGCCGGGGAATTGGTATGTTGCCGCAGGGATTTGCAAAGGAAATTCCGACGCCATATCTTGCCTTGACGGCGACCCCTTCCCGAAGTTCATTCAAGCGCTTTTGGTGTAGGAAAACAAGGAGCGAGCATGGGACAAGATACAACCTACCTTCTAGAACGGATGACGATTGTCGGTGATCTGGGGGCTGCCTCCTTCGTTCCCTGGATCCGGCGCCACGCTGCCAAGCTTGGGCTCTCGCACACCATATCTCATACGAGTTCCATGCGGATCGAACTTGAGGTTGCCGGGCCGGAGGAGTTGATCGACATGATGGAGATGGGATGCTCTCTCGGGCCTATCGACGTGTGGGTCGAGAGGATAGATCGAGCGGCGATCAGCGGCGAAAGGACCTAGTCCGGGCTCTCGCGTATTTCATCCGTGCATATTATTTACTCAATGTTGCCAATGCGAAATAATTATGCAAACCTGATAAGGTTGCGGCGGAATTGCCTCGGCGCCGATGCGGGACTTGATCGGCAAGCATTTGGTTTTGTTTGGGAATTCTAGTCATGCCTTCCGATACGACGGGCTTTTGGACGCCAGTCGCCCTTTCCCGGGATTTGCCGGCCGGAACCGTCATGCCGGCACGGACGGCAGCCGGATCGATGCCCTGTGGCGCAGCGCTTCGGGCGCATATCCGCCTCGGCGGATCGCTGTCCGCATCGCGGCATGCGTTTGTCCCACGGTTTCGTGCGCGGCGAGGCGCTCTCCTGCATCTATCACGGCTGGAGCTATGGCCAGGCCGGAAACTGTCTCCGCATTCCGGCCCATCCGGGGCTGACGCCACCGGAAACCATCCGCGTCGCCACCCATGATGTCGAGGAAGCGGACAGTGTGATCTGGGTGGCCGTGGGTACGCCTGTATCGAAGCCGCCGAGGCTCGAAGGCCTCATTCCCTTGCGCTCCCTGACGGCGTTCGCCGGCATCGCCGCGATCGAGGCGGTAGCCGGCGCCAAGGCGGACCCTGATGGTCTTGTCGAGATCGATGCATCCACCGGGTCGTCTGTCTGCTATTATCCCCCAAGAAGACGGACAGACGCTGATCCATGTGCTGCTGAAGGGTGATGCCGGCCTTGCGCGGGCATCGGCGCTTCACGGACCGCCGAAGGCCTGCGGCGTCGGGCTGAGGATCTTCAGAAAAAAGGAGATCGCGCAATGACCATGCAGGCGATGATCGATGAATGGTATCCGGTCGGGCTTTTCAGCCAGCTCGACAGCGCCGGCCGCAAGACGGCGCTGATGGGCGAGCCGATCGAAGTGGCGCGCGATGCCGATGGCAATGCGAAGGTGACGCGCGGCGATGGGCGTGCTCTGCCGGTGCGCGTCCGTTACGGTCATGTATGGTCCTCCCTCGGCGAGCCGAAGAAGGAACTTTTCCCCATTCCCGAGGCCGATCAACCCGGCCGCCGCTTCGTCGATGTCGGCGTGGTGCGCGTGCGCTGCTCGCCGCTCCGCGCCGTCGAGAACTTCCTCGACATCGCCCATTCCCTTTGTCCACACCGATATTCTCGGCGCGGAGCCGCACACCGAGGTCCAGAACTACAAGGTCGAGATCCGCGAGGAAGAAGACGAGGTCTGGGCAACGCAGGTGAAATTTTACCAGCCGCAGGCGGCCAAGTCGGCAAGTGGCGGGATCACGACGGAATATATGTACCGCGTGCCGGCACCCACCTGCTCCGTGCTTTACAAGACCTGCCCGCCCGCGCCGAGCGAATGGGATGTCATCACGCTCTTCGTGCAGCCGCTGGCCGAGGACCTCTGCGACGTCTGGCCGTGGATGGCGCTCTTCGATGACGAGACCGCGATGACCGACCTCATCCACTTCCAGCAGACGATCTTTCTGCAGGACCGTTCGATCCTCGAAAACCAGATCCCGCGGCTGTTGCCGCTCGACCCCGGCATGGAAATCCCGACGCGGGCCGATCTGACGTCGATCGCCTACCGGCGCTGGCTGAAGCGCCACAACTATACCTACGGCGCACAGCTGGTGGCGCAATGAAGCTCTACGACTATATTCTCTCGCCCAGTTGCTACAAGGTGCGCCTGATGGCGGCGCTGACCGGCGTGAAGCTTGACCTGCGCCCGGTGGATTTCCATCCCGGCGCCGAGCATCGCGGCCCCGAACTGCTTGCACTCAATCCGGCCGGCTCCATTCCGATCCTGATGGCGACCTGATCTTGACCGAGTCGTCGGCGATCCTCGTTTATCTCGCCGCTATGGCGGCACCCGAGTGGCTCGGCAGCGACAAGGCCGAGGAAGCGGCGCGCTGCAGGCTGTCATTCTCCGGCCGGTTGACGGCAAGCCTCGGGGCAGCGCGGCTCCATGAAATGCTGCTGCGGCCCGGCGACATCGGCGCGCTGCAGGCTCAGGGCATCGCCGCCCTTCGCGAGCTTGAAGCCGGGCTCGTCGAGCAGGGCCTTCGCGGCATGCGCTTCCTCCGCCGACCGGCCGACAATTGCCGACATCGCTTGCTTTCCCTATGTGGCGCTGGCTCCCGATGGGGGCGTCACGCGCTGGATGCTTATCTGCCGGGCTCTGGTGCGCTGCGTGCCTCGACAAATTTATCGAGATGCCAGGTATTCACCGGCTGCACGAGCTGAAGCCCGAACCTCAAATCGAACCGGGCGAGGCGTGAGGTGGCTGGATATCTCCTGAAGAACTGCGCAGCCGTGATTGTCGACGAGGGCAAAGGGCGGTCGTCCATCGCAATATCGATCTCCTGACCAACGGTCCGGCGATTATGGCGATCGGTGAAAATCTGCGGCGGAAGCGCTGCCTGCCGGCACGACCGTTCAGGATGCCCTGGCTGGTTTGTCTATCCGGGCCTCGTCAACACCCATCATCACTTCTTCCAGTGCTTCGTGCGCAACCGTGCCGATCTCGACTGGACGAAGCTCTCGGTGATCGAGTGGCTGGACCGCATCTACCCGATCTTTTCGCAACTCAACGAGGAATGCTTTTACCACGCCTCCGTCACGGCGATGGCCGAGATGATCAAGCATGGCTGCACCACGGCCTTGGATCACCAATATAATTTCCCCCGGCACGCCGGAAAGCGGTTGATCGACCGCCAGTTCGAAGCCGCCGAACTGCTCGGCATGCGCTTCCATGCCGGCCGCGGCGGCAACACCCTGCCGAAGTCGGAAGGCTCGACCATTCCCGACGAGATGCTGGAAACGACCGACGAATTCATCGCCGATTGCGCCCGGCTGATCGACACCTATCACGATACCAGCCCCTTCAGTATGCGCCAGGTCGTGGTGGCACCCTGTCAGCCGGTCAATTGCTACCGCGAGACTTTCCTGGAATCGGTGGCGCTGGCGCGCGATCGCGGCGTCATGATGCATACCCATGTCGGCGAAGGCGAAAGCCCGGTCATTCAGGCGCGCCACGGCATGCGTACTGTCGACTATCTGGAAGAACTTGGCTTTGCCGGGCCTGATACCTTCTATGCCCATTGCTGGGAGCTCAACCACGACGAACTCAGGAAGATGGCGGCCAGCGGCACCGGCGTCGCGCATTGCCCGGAACCGGTCTATCTGGTCGGCGCGGAGGTCACCGACATTCCGGCCATGGCCGCCTTTGGCCTGCGCGTCGGCCTCGGCTGCGATGGTGCTGCCTCCAACGACAATTCCAACCTGATGCACTGCCTGCACTCCGCCTACATGCTGCAATGCCTCGTCTCCTCCAGCCGTGCCCATCCGGTGCCGCCGCCGGTCGATTTCCTCGGCTACGGCACGACCGGCGGTGCCAGCCTGCTCGGCCGGCGCGATATCGGCCGGCTTGCGCCCGGCATGGCCGCCGACCTGTTTGCGATCGACACTCGGCGCATGGATTATGTCGGCACACGCCACGATCCGCTGAGCTTGATTGCCCGCGTCGGCATTGGCATGGCAACGGATATGACCATGATCAATGGCCGCATCGTCTGGCAGAATGGCGAATTTCCCGGGCTCGACGAAGCCAAACTGGCTGCCGATGCCGAGGCCGCACTATCCACCGTGGAATTTTAAAAACCAAAAGAGGGAACTGAGAACATGACCAAACTGACCCGCAGAAACCTGATGACGGCCGCTGCCGCCACCGGCCTTGCCGGTGTGCTCGGCAGCCGCCTTGCTTTCGCCGCCGACGAGCCGCTCGGCATCACGCTGGTAATCCCCTCGCCCGTCGGCGACGTTGGCTGGGGGCATGCGCTTGCCGCCGGTCTCGAGCCGATCAAGGCCGCTTACGGCGACAAGGTGAAGGTCACCGTGCTCGAGAATATCGCCGAAGGCCCGGACGCCGACCGCATCATGAACAAGACGGTCGCCGATGGAAACAAGTTCCTGATCGCCGGCTCTTTCGGCTATCAGAACGGCGCCTTGCAGATCGCCCGCCGCGATCCGAGCGTCACGGTCCTGCACGCCTCCGGCTTCCAGGTCGCTCCAAACTTTTCGCCCTTCGCCGCCAAATATTTCCAGGGCACCTATCTGCTCGGCATGGCTGCCGCAGCACTTTCCAAGACCGGCAAGCTCGGCTCTGTCTCCGCCTTTGCCATCCCCGAGCTCATTACCTCGATCAACGCCTTTACGCTCGGCGCCCAGGCCGTCAAACCCGATATCGAGGTCTCGGTGGTCTGGGTGAACTCATGGTTCGATCCGGCCAAGGAGCAGGAAGCCGCCAAGGCCCTGATCGCGCAGAAGTGCGACGTGATCTTCTCCAACGCCCAGGACACGCCGTCTGTCATCTCGGCCTGTGAGGAAGCCGGCGTCTACGCCTTCAACCTCAATTCCTCGATGAAGAAATATGCGCCGAAAACCTATCTCGGCTGCATCGCGACGGATTGGTCGCCGTTCTTCAAGGCTTCGGTCGATGCCCACCTTGCCGGTACCTTCAAGGGCGCCAATGCGTTCCTCGGCGTTGCCGACAAGGTCGTCGAAGTGGTCGACTGGAATCCTGATATTCCGGCTGACGTGATGACCAAGATCAAGGAGATCGAGGTAAAGATCGCCGACGGCAGCTTCTCGCCCTTCACCGGGCCGATCGCCAAGGCCGACGGCAGCGAAGCTGTCGCATCGGGTGCGACCATGGCCGACCCCGAGATCATCGCCATGAACTGGCACGTCAAGGGCGTGTCCACGCCGCTGCCGAAATAAGTCATGACCACCCCGCTCCTGTCGCTGCGCGGCATTTCGAAGAGCTATGGCCAGATCCATGCCAATCAGGCCATCGATCTGGACGTGGCGCCGCAATCGATTCATGCGATCCTCGGGGAAAACGGGGCGGGAAAATCGACGCTGATGAAGCTGATCTACGGCGTCGAGCAACCGGACGGCGGAGAGGTCATCTGGGAAGGAGATCCGTTGCGCCTCGCCTCCCCCGCCGAGGCGAGGCGCAATGGCATCGGCATGGTCTTCCAGCATTTCTCGCTGTTCGAGACCCTGACTGTCCTGGAGAATATTCGGCTGGTCGTGCCGGGCCGCAAGGCTGAGCTCAAGGAACGTATTCGGACGCTTGGACGGGAATTCGGCCTCGAAGTCGACCCGCTTGCCCATGTGCATGCACTGTCCGTCGGCGAACGGCAACGGGTGGAGATCATCCGAAGCCTGATGACCAATCCGAAGCTGCTGATCCTCGACGAGCCCACCTCCGTCCTGCCGCCGCAACTGGTGGAGAGGCTCTTCGACACGCTGCGTCGGCTGCGTGACGGCGGGGTTTCCATCCTGTTGATCTCCCACAAGCTCGAAGAAATTCGGGCGATCTGCGACCGGGCGACGATCCTGCGCGGCGGACGCGTGACCGGGGATGTCGACCCGCGTCAACATGATGCCCATGACCTTGCCCGCATGATGATCGGCCATGACATGCCGGCGCCGATGGCGGCGCTGCCACTGTCTGGTGGCGAAAAGCGGCTGGAGATCATCGGTCTGGACTATCAGCCCGACGATCCCTTTGCGGTGCCGCTCTCCGGCATCAGCCTCGAGGTGCGTGCCGGCGAAATCCTCGGGATCGCCGGTATTTCGGGCAACGGTCAAAGCGAGCTTGCCGCCTTGATTTCAGGCGAGACGGTGCTGGGGCGCGACCAGCGCGACCGGATCTACATGATGGGGATGGATGTCGGCAGGCTCGATGCCGCCGGGCGGCGGACGCTCGGATTTGCCTTCGTTCCGGAAGACCGGCTCGGACGCGGGGCCGTGCCCGAAATGTCGCTCGTCCTCAACAGCCTGCTGACTGCCCATCCGCTCAAGCTTTTGCGGCGTGGCATCATCGACAGGGCGCGGGCGACGGCGTTCACCGATGATTGCATCCGTCAGTATGATGTGCGCACACCCGGCCCGGATGCGGAAGCCGGCACCCTGTCGGGCGGCAATCTGCAGAAGTTCATCGTTGGCCGCGAAATCATGCTGTCTCCCAAATTGCTTTTCCTGGCGCAGCCGACCTGGGGCGTCGATATCGGCGCTGCGTCAGCCATCCGCAGCCGTCTGGTCGCATTGCGCAATCAGGGCATGGCGATCCTCGTCATTTCCGAGGAGCTGGAAGAACTGTTCGAGCTCTGCGATTCCATCCAGGTGCTGCATCACGGCCGGCTGAGCCCGCCGCTCGCAACGCGGGACACGAAGCCCGAGGAGATCGGCCGATACATGATCGGGGCACAGACCTCGCCTGAGAAAGTCCAGCAATGAGCGCTTGGTCCCTTGCTTTCGTTCCCGCCCTGGTCCGCCGGGAGCGCGCTTCGCTTGCCGCGGCCCTGTGCGCACCTGTCATAGCGCTCGGGGGAGCGATCGCACTTAATCTCGGCCTCTACGTTTTGATGGGCCGCGACCCTGTCGCGGTTGTCTATGCGATGCTTTTCGAGCCCTTCCTTTCCTGGGCATCATTTTCGGAAGTACTCCTCAAGGCAGGACCGCTCCTTCTGATCGCACAGGGGCTGGCGATCGGCTTTCGCGCCAAGGTCTTCAACATCGGCGCCGAAGGCCAGTTCATTCTTGGCGCGATCTTCGCCTCTGCCATTCCGGTTTGGTTTCCCCAGGCAACAGGCCAATGGATCTGGCCGGCGATGCTGTTGCTCGGCGCCATCGGCGGCGCTCTCTGGGCTTCGCTCACCGCCTTCTGGCGTGTGCGCCTCAATGCCAACGAGATCCTCGTCTCGCTGATGCTGAGCCTCGTGGCGGCGCAACTGCTGAACTATCTGCTGCTCGGCCCCTGGAAGGATCCGAATGGCTTCAACTTCCCCCAGTCGGTGATGTTTCAGTATGATGCGATGGTGCCGACCCTGATTGCCGGTACCCGCGTCAATGTCTCATTCCTCATCACGCTGGCTTTGTCGATTGCGGCCTGGGTCTTCATGCAGAGGAGCTTCATCGGTTACAAGCTGCAGGTCGGCGGTCTGGCGCCGCGGGCTGCCGGCTATGCCGGCTTTAAGGAAGGTTGGGCGATCTGGCTTTCGCTGCTGATCGGTGGTTTTGCAGCCGGTCTTGCCGGGGCTGCCGAAGTCGCCGGTCCGCTCGGCCAGCTGCAGCGTTCGGTCGCGAGCGGTTATGGCTACGCGGCCATCATCGTCGCCTATCTCGGCGGCCTGCATCCGATCGGCATCGTGGTCTCGGCGCTGGTCATGGCGGTCATCTATATCGGTGGCGACAATGCCATGGTCTCGGCCAACCTGCCGATCGCCGCCGTCCGTGTCTTCCAGGGCAGTCTGCTGCTCGCCTACCTGATCGCCGTCGCCTTCGTGCGCTATCGCCTTGAATGGCGCCGGGGCGCTCACCGGAGCCCATCATGAACGCCATCGAATTCATTCTTGCCGGCATGCTGGCGGCTGCGACACCGTTTCTTCTGGCAGCCCTCGGCGAGCTGGTAGCCGAGCGCGCCGGCGTCCTCAACCTCGGGGTCGAGGGATTGATGGCCTTCGGCGCCGTGCTCGCCTTCATTATCGTCTACCAGGGCGGCGGACATCTCCTGGGTTTCGTCGTCGCCGGGCTCGGCAGCGCTGTCCTTTCACTGCTCTTCGCCTTCGTCACGCTGGGATTCCGGGCAAATCAGGTGGCGGCGGGCCTTGCCATCGGCATTCTTGGCCAGGGCCTTTCTGCACTTTTCGGCAAGACCTATGAAAGCCTCACGGTCAGGGGACTTCCGAAGCTTGCCCTTCCCGGGTTTTCGGACCTGCCGGTTATCGGTAGTCTTTTTGTCCAGGACATCGTCGTGTGGATTTCACTTGCCGCGACGCTGGCCTTGTGGGCGATATTTGCCTACACCAAGCTTGGTCTTATCGTCCGTGCCGTCGGCGAGAATCCCAAGGCCGCTCACGCCATCGGCTATTCGGTGATATCAGTCCGCGTCCTCGCCATCGCCTTCGGCGGCGCGATGGCCGGCTTCGCCGGCGCCTATGCGTCGGTGGTCTATACACCACTCTGGGCCGACGGGATGATTGCCGGGCGCGGCTGGATCGCCATCGCCCTCGTCGTCTTCGGGACTTGGCTCACGGGCCGTATCTTCCTCGGCGCCTGCCTGTTCGGCGCGGTCTCGCTGATGGGGCTTGCAGCCCAGGCAACCGGACTGGACGTTCCCTCGCAACTGCTCTCGAGCCTGCCATATCTCGTCACGATCATCGTGCTCGGCATCATCTCCGCTGACCGCCGCCTGCTGAAACTGAACGGCGTCGCTTCGCTCGGCGAACCATTCGAGCGATAATCTCGGCTTTGCGGTGCCAGCGCG
Organism: Rhizobium leguminosarum; assembly: GCF_001679785.1. Classification (NCBI taxonomy): domain Bacteria; kingdom Pseudomonadati; phylum Pseudomonadota; class Alphaproteobacteria; order Hyphomicrobiales; family Rhizobiaceae; genus Rhizobium; species Rhizobium leguminosarum. Next base: position 255,287 of record NZ_CP016291.1, on the reverse strand, counting down.
CGGCCGAGCGGCGAGCGTGCACTGCACAAATAATTGCTCTCGCGACTGCGACCATGGCAGCAATCGCACAAAATGTCGGCAAAAAGTAGTAATGCCTAAAGTATAGGCAGTTATAGATTCGTTGGATTTCTCTTTTTACTTCAGGCTGTTACCTGCATTCAGCCGAACTGGCACGCTGCTTGCAGGTTCCGAGAAGCATCGGTCAATGGCGACCGGCGCGGATAGGCGCGGCATAAGCGCCTGCATTAGACACCGACGTCGCAAGGTCTTGCTCCGGGATTCTCCCATCCCCTGGACGCAATTTCCGGCGGCGTTTTTTTGTGTCCAAATTCAGCCAGCAGAGGGAACCTGCGCATGACAAAGAATTTGCAGACTGGGATTTCGACAAGCGGCATTACCCGCCGCAGCATGCTCAAGACGACCGCAGCGGCTGCCCTCATCGGCGCCGTCAAGGCTGCTTTTCCGTCTGGCGCCTTCGCAGCCGGAGCTGGCCCTGAGGTGAAAGGTGCCAAGCTCGGCTTTATCGCGCTCACGGATTCCGCACCGCTCATCATCGCCAAGGAAAAGGGCTTTTTCGACAAGCATGGCCTTCCGGAAACGGATGTGGCCAAACAGGCATCCTGGGGCGCGACCCGCGACAATCTCGTTCTGGGCGGCGCAGCAAACGGCATTGACGGTGCGCATATCCTGTCGCCGCTCCCCTATCTCATGCATACCGGCAAGGTGACGCAGAACAATAAGCCGGTGCCGATGGCTATCCTCGCCCGGCTTAACCTCGACAGCCAGGGTATTTCCGTCGCCAAGGAATATGCCGACACCGGCGTGCAGCTGGATTCCTCCAAGCTGAAGGCGGCATTCGAGAAAAAGAAGGCGGAGGGCAAGGAGATCAAGGCCGCCATGACCTTCCCGGGCGGCACCCATGACCTCTGGATCCGCTACTGGCTCGCCGCCGGCGGCATCGATCCGAACAAGGACGTTTCGACCATCGTCGTGCCGCCGCCGCAGATGGTTGCCAACATGAAGGTCGGCAACATGGACGTCTTCTGTGTGGGCGAACCGTGGAACGAGCAGCTCGTCAACCAGGGCATCGGCTTTACCGCAGCCACCACCGGCGAGCTCTGGAAGGGTCATCCTGAAAAGGCGCTCGGACTGCGCGCCGAGTGGATCGAACAGAATCCCAATGCCGCCAAGGCCCTGCTGATGGCCGTCATGGAGGCACAGCAGTGGTGCGAAAGCATGGACAACAAGGCGGAGATGGCTGAGATTCTCGGCAAGCGCCAATGGTTCAACGTTCCGACGAAGGACGTGCTCGGCCGCCTCAAGGGCGACATCAATTATGGCAATGGCCGCGAGGTCAAGGCCACGGACCTCTATATGAAGTTCTGGAAAGACGGCGCCTCCTATCCGTTCAAGAGCCACGATAGCTGGTTCATGACGGAAAACATCCGCTGGGGAAATCTGCCGGCGAGTACCGACGTCAAGGCGTTGGTCAACCAGGTGAACCGCGAAGACATCTGGCGCGAGGCCGCCAAGGATCTCGGCGTCGCGGCGGCCGATATTCCCGCATCGTCTTCTCGCGGCAAGGAGACTTTCTTCGACGGCAAGGTCTTCGACCCTGAAAATCCCTCCGCCTATCTCGACAGCCTTTCGATCAAGGCTGTCTCCTGACCCGCTCCGGCGCGCTCCGGCGCGCCGGCCTTTCACTCACGTGAGGAGCACGTTGATGTCCGCCCTGGCAAATAAAGAAAATCCCTCCATGGCCGCGCCTGCCACGCCGGCGGCAAAGGTTCTGCCATTTTCCGGCAAGCACGGATCGCGGATCGATTTTCGTCGAGCGGCACTGACCGCCCTTCGTAATGTCGTTCCGCCAGTCGTCGTGCTGGCACTCATCCTGCTCGTCTGGCAGGTGCTCTGTTCGTCGGCGGATGCGTCTTTGCCCTCGCCGCATCGGGTCTGGCAGGATAGTTATGACCTGATCGCCTATCCGTTTTTCAACTACGGCTCCCAGGATATCGGGCTCGGCTGGCGCGTGCTCATTTCGCTGCAGCGCGTTCTCTATGGCTTTGGGCTTGCCGCGGTCACCGGCGTCATCATCGGGGCGATCATCGGCCAGTCGGTCTGGGCGATGCGTGGCCTCGATCCGATCTTCCAGGTGCTGCGCACGGTTCCGCCGCTCGCCTGGCTGCCGCTGTCGCTCGCAGCCTTCCAGGATTCCAACCCCTCGGCGATCTTCGTGATCTTCATCACGTCGATCTGGCCGGTGATCATCAACACCGCCGTCGGCGTCCGCAATATTCCGCAGGATTACCGCAATGTCGCCGAGGTGCTGCGCCTCAACCAGTTCGAGTTTTTCTGGAAGATCATGCTGCCTTCGGCAGCGCCTTACATCTTCACCGGCCTCAGGATCGGCGTCGGCCTCTCCTGGCTCGCCATCGTCGCGGCCGAAATGCTGACGGGCGGCGTCGGTATCGGCTTCTTCATCTGGGACGCATGGAACTCGTCGCGCCTTCCGGACATCATCGTCGCGCTCGCCTATATCGGCATCGTCGGCTTCGCCCTCGACAAGCTGGTGGCAGCTCTCGGCAAACTCATCACCCGCGGCGCCATGGCCAACTGAGGAACGCACCTATGAACGCCTATCTGAAGCTCGACCATATCGACAAACACTTCGATCGGGGCGGCGTGCGCGCCGAGGTCCTGAAGGACATCAACCTGACGATTTCCGCGGGCGAATTCGTCTCGATCATCGGTCATTCGGGCTGCGGCAAGTCCACCCTGCTCAACCTCATCGCCGGCCTGACCCCGGTTTCGGCAGGCGCCGTGCTCCTTGAAAACCGTGAGGTCAACGGCCCCGGTCCGGAGCGCGCCGTCGTCTTCCAGAACCACTCGCTGCTGCCCTGGCTGACGGTTTACGAGAACGTCAATCTCGCCGTCTCCAAACTCTTCAACCGAACGAAGACCAAGGCCGAGCGGCATGAGTGGGTGATGGCCAACCTCGACCTCGTGCAGATGGCGCATGCGAGGGATAAGCGGCCTTCGGAAATTTCAGGCGGCATGAAACAGCGCGTCGGCATCGCCCGCGCGCTTGCAATGGAACCGAAAATCCTGCTGCTCGACGAACCCTTCGGCGCGCTCGATGCTCTGACCCGCGCTCATCTGCAGGACGCGGTGATGGAAATCCACGCCCGGCTTGGCAACACGATGGTGATGATCACCCATGATGTCGATGAGGCGGTGCTGCTGTCCGATCGCATCGTGATGATGACCAACGGCCCGGCGGCCCGCATCGGCGAAGTGCTCGATGTGATCATGCCCCGTCCCCGCAATCGCATCGAACTCGCCTCCGATCGGACATATCTCAAATGCCGTGAAGCCGTGCTGAAGTTCCTCTACGAACGCCACCGCTTCATCGAAGCGGCGGAGTAGAGACCGGGAAATAACCGCGGCGTTTGCCGGTCGTGGTTTTCTCGCCTTCGTAGCGGCGCCTGATTTCGGGCGTCGCGCCCTCTTTACTCCCCGGGCGTTGCAAAGACCGCGCTGGCATCGCTGACAATTTCCACATGGGAATATGCCGCCTGCCCGGCGGCGGCGGCGTCCGCGCGCATGATCGCGGTGACGATCCGGCCGTGCTCCTCATAGGATTTTGCCAGACGCCCGGGCAGGCGGAACTGCGCCCGCCGAAAAGGCGCGAGCCGCGCCCGTGTCTGGGTCACCATCTCGAAGACATGATCATTATGCGCGCCGCGATAAAGCCGGGTGTGAAATTCGGTGTTGTGCGCCGAATATTCTTCTTCCGCGCCGGCATGCACGAGCCTCACCGATTCCCGATGCTCCAACTCCAGCGCGCGCCGTTCATCGACCGTCATACGCTCGGCCGAGAGCCTGGCGCAGATCGCTTCGAGCTCAGCCATCGCCTCGAACATCGAATGCAGATAGGCCTCGGTGACATTGGTCACGACGGCACTGCGGTTCGGCTCACGGGCGACCAGCCCCATGGCGCCCAACTCACGCAAAGCCTCGCGCACCGGCGTGCGAGAAACGTCGAAACGAACCGCAAGCGACACCTCGTCCAGCTTCGCGCCCGGCAGGATTTCACCTGTGACGATCATGTCGGCAATCGCTCGCACCATCTGTTCGACGGTGGTTCCGGTACGGATCACTTCTCTGCGCCTGGTCTGCTTCACGATACGAATCTGCTCACATCAACACTCTGCATACAGATGCAGTTCGAGACTTGATAAGTCAAATCGGGTGGCGAAGATATTGTTAAATTTTCGCTTTCTGATGCACGAGATACCTCGGGTAACTCGACTTTGTGCCAACTACGCAGTCACAATGAACAAGAAATATCTATTGATTACTTTTTACGCAAGAATTCGATCAATCTGTATGCACTTTGCAATGCGCAAGTCTTGCTGTAACGGATAAACTATAAAAAACAATAGATTAATTTCTGGCACATGCATTGCATGCACTTTTCTGTACCCGTTCGCAACCGGCCCAGCGCCGCAAGGAGCATTTCCGATGACCAAACTCCTTTCTATGAACCGCCGCAATTTCCTCCAGGCTTCCGCTGCCGGTGCGCTTGCCGGCGCCATGCCGGGTCTGATCGCCTCCTCCGCCACAGCCCAAACCGCGCTGACCGTCGGCTTCATCTATGTCGGCCCCAAGGACGACTACGGCTACAACCAGGCGCATGCCGAAGGTGCGGCCGTCATCAAGGCGATGCCTGGTGTGACGCTGGTCGAAGAAGAGAACGTGCCGGAGACCGTCGACGTCCAGAAGACGATGGAATCCATGATCAATCTGGATGGCGCGACCCTGCTCTTTCCGACCTCCTTCGGCTACTTCGACCCCCACATGCTGGCCGTGGCCGCCAAACATCCCGACGTCCAGTTCCGCCACTGCGGCGGCCTCTGGCAGGAAAGCAAGAACCCGGCCAATACGGGCTCCTATTTCGGCTATATCTTCCAGGGCCAGTATCTGAACGGCATTGCCGCCGGCCATGCGACGAAGAGCAAGAAGATCGGCTTCGTCGCCGCCAAGCCGATCCCGCAGGTTCTGCAGAATATCAACGCCTTCCTGCTTGGCGCGCGCACAGTCGATCCTGGTATCACCTGCCAGGTGATCTTCACCGGCGAATGGTCTCTTGCCGTCAAGGAGGCCGAAGCCACCAATGCGCTGGTCGACCAGGGCGCCGACGTCATCACCTGCCACGTCGACAGCCCCAAAGTGGTTGTCGAGACGGCTGCCGGCCGCGGCGCCTTCGTCTGCGGCTATCACGCCAACCAGAGCCCGCTTGCTCCCGAAAAATACCTCACCGGCGCCGAATGGGCCTGGGGCAACGTCTACGGCGACTTCGTCAAGAAGGCGCAGGCCGGCGAAAAGCTCGGCAATTTCGTGCGTGGCGGCCTGAAGGACGGCTTCGTGAAGATGAGCGCGCTTGGCCCCGCTGTGTCCGCCGAGGGCCGCAAGGCCTTCGAAGCCACGCAGGCCGACATGATGAAGGGCGGTTTCTCGGTCTTCAAGGGACCGTTGAAGGACAACCAGGGCGACACCGTCGTGGCTGCCGACAAGAGCTACGCCGAAGACGCGATCGAGCTCGAAAGCATGAATTATCTGGTCGAGGGCGTCGTCGGGTCCACGGCGTAAACCGCGAAGGGAGAAGCGCCATGACCATCGAGGCCAATGATCCCGCAATAGCCATCGCGGAAAAACCGGCTTCCCTGCGCCCCGTCCTCGAATGGATCGCGCGGCGGGCCGAGCCTGTTGTCATCGGCCTTGCGGCCATCCTGATCGGTCTTGCGCTCTTCTCCCTCTTCATCCTGGCGGTCGGCAAGTCGCCGGCCACCCTCTTTCAACTGATGTATACCGGCGGCTTCGGCAGCTGGTTTTCGGTGCAGAACAGCTTAAGTCGTGCCGCACCCCTTCTCCTGACGGCACTCTGCGTCGCCCTGCCCGCCCGTCTCGGCCTCGTCATCATCGGCGGGGAAGGAGCGGTCGTGCTGGGCGGCGTTGCCGCCGCGGCCATGGCTCTGCCGCTCGCCGGCACCGCGCCTGTCTTCCTCACCCTCATTCTGATGGCGATCGCCGCCATGGTGGTCGGCGGCATCTGGATCGGCCTTGCCGGTTTCCTGCGCCACTATCGCGGCGTCAACGAAACCATCTCGTCGCTGCTGCTCTCCTATATCGCCATTGCCCTGATGAACCAGTTCGTCGAAGGGCTGCTGCGCGATCCGGCAAGCCTCAACAAGCCGTCGACCAGGCCACTGCCGGCGGAATATATGCTCGGCAATATTCCCGGCATGGACGTGCATTGGGGCCTGGTCATCGGCATCCTCGCCTGCGTGGTCTCCTGGATCGTGATCGAGGCGACGAGCTACGGTTTTGCCGCCCGCATCGCCGGCGGCAACGTGCGCGCCGCCCAGATCCAGGGGCTGCCGGTCGGCAAGCTGATCGCCGGATTTACCGCGCTTGCCGGCAGTTTTGCCGGCCTGGCGGGCATGATCGAAGTGGCGGCGGTGCAGGGAAGTGCCAACGCCTCGCTTGCGGCCGGCTATGGTTATACCGGCATCCTCGTCGCCTTCCTCGCCAGGCACAATCCGCTGGCGATCATTCCGGTGGCGATCCTGCTCGGCGGCATCGACGCCTCGGGCGGCCTCATCCAGCGGCGCATGGGCCTGCCGGATGCGACGGTTCTGGTGCTGCAGGGCACGCTCTTCATCGTCATTCTGTTCTGCGAGACCTTCTACGGCCGCTTCAAGATCTTCAATCCCGACCTCTGGAAAAGGAGCCTCTGATGGAAGAGACAGGCATCGGCATCTGGGGCGTGCCGCTGGCGATCTTCGCGGGCGCCATCCGCGTTTCCACCCCCTTCATCTTCGTCAGCCTCGGCGAAACGATCACCGAGCGCTCCGGCCGCATCAATCTCGGCCTGGAAGGCACGCTCGTCTTCGGCGCCATGACGGCCTATGCGGTCGCCGTCATCACCGGCTCGCCGACCCTTGGCGTGCTGGCCGCAATGGCGGCAGGCGCGATCTTCGGCCTCATCCACGGCTGGATCTGCAAGCTCCCGAAGGTCAACGACATTGCCATCGGCATCGCCATGATGCAGTTCGGTCTCGGCATGGCGTTTTTCCTCGGCAAATCCTTCATCCAGCCGGTGGCGCCGAAACTGCCCTCGATCCCGCTCGGCGGCTGGTCGAGCACGCCGCAGATCCAGGCGGCGCTCAATATCAACGTGCTGTTTTTCATCGGCGCGGCACTTGCCCTCTTCCTGTTCTGGGCCTTCAAGAACACCCGCATCGGCCTGATCCTGCGCGTCGTCGGCGACAGCACCGACGCGGCCCGGGCCATGGGCATCCACCCCGACCGGGTTCGCCTGCTGGCGACGGCAGTGGGCGGCTCGCTGGCGGCAATCGGTGGCGCCTATCTCTCGCTCTATTATCCGGGCTCATGGAACGAAGGCATCTCGTCGGGCCAGGGCCTGATGGCCGTGGCCCTCGTCATCTTCGCCCGCTGGAACCCGATCGGCTGCTTCCTCGCTGCCCTGCTTTTCGGCGGTGCCGGCGCGCTCGGCCCGGCGCTGCAATCGGTCGGCGTCACACAAGGCTACTACCTTTTTTACGCCGCGCCTTACGTGCTCACCCTCATCATCCTGATCGCCACCTCCTCGCCCACCCGCTCGCTCGCCGGTGCGCCGGGTGCGCTGTCGCTCACGAAATAATGGAGCATTCCGATGAACGGACTTGGCGGTCTCAACAAATCCGAACACGGCGTCGGTATCGGCCTGGTACAGCTCCAGCTGCCGGTGACCGTCACCAAAGCGGACTTGGCAAAACAGACGCAGGTGATCGTCGATCTGGTGGCCAAAGCGCGGCGCAACCAGCCGGGCATGGACCTCGTCGTCTTTCCCGAATACGCGCTGCACGGCCTTTCCATGGACATCAATCCGGAGATCATGTGCACGCTCGACGGGCCAGAGGTCGCGGCCTTCAGGCAAGCCTGCAGGGACAACCGGATCTGGGGCTGCTTCTCGATCATGGAGCTGAACCCTGGGGCCATGCCCTACAATTCCGGCATCGTCATCGACGATCAGGGCGAGTTGAAGCTCTATTACCGCAAGATGCATCCCTGGATCCCCGTCGAGCCCTGGGAGCCCGGCGATCTTGGCATCCCTGTCATCAAGGGCCCGCGGGGCGCCAAGCTCGCGCTGATCATCTGCCATGACGGCATGTTCCCGGAGATGGCGCGCGAATGCGCCTATAAGGGCGCCGAAATCATGATCCGCACCGCGGGCTACACGGCGCCGATCCGCGACGCCTGGCGCTTCACCAACCAGGCCAACGCCTTCTGCAACCTGATGGTTACCGCGAATGTCTGCATGTGCGGCTCGGACGGCACGTTCGATTCCATGGGCGAAGGCATGATCTGCAATTTCGATGGCACGATCATCGCCCACGGCACCTCCGGCCGCGTCAACGAGATCATCACCGCAGAGGTGCGTCCCGACCTGGTGCGCGAGGCCCGGCTCGGCTGGGGCGTGGAGAACAATATCTACCAGTTCGGCCATCGCGGCTATGTCGCTGTCGCGGGCGGCGCCCAGGATGCGCCCTACACCTACATGCACGACCTTGTCGCCGGCAAATACCGCCTGCCATGGGAAGACGAGATAAAGGTCAAGGACGGCACGTCCTGCGGATTTGACAAGCCGATGCGCCGTTACGGCGAACCCCTCAAACCTGCCGCGGAATAGGAGAGAGAATGATGGACGCGATGGTCGAAACCAAACGGCATTTTATCGACGCCGATCCGTATCCGTGGCCCTATAACGGCGCTCTGAGGCCTGATAATACCGCCCTCATCATCATCGACATGCAGACGGATTTCTGCGGCAAGGGCGGTTATGTCGACCACATGGGCTACGACCTGTCGCTGGTGCAGGCGCCGATCGAACCCATCAAACGCGTGCTTGCCGCCATGCGGGCCAAGGGTTACCACATCATCCATACCCGCGAGGGCCATCGCCCCGACCTCGCCGATCTGCCGGCCAACAAACGCTGGCGCTCGCAGCGGATCGGGGCCGGCATCGGCGATCCCGGCCCCTGCGGCCGCATCCTGACGCGTGGCGAACCCGGCTGGGACATCATCCCCGAACTCTACCCGATCGAAGGCGAGACGATCATCGACAAGCCCGGCAAGGGTTCGTTCTGCGCCACCGACCTCGAACTCATCCTCAACCAGAAGCGCATCGAGAACATTATCCTCACCGGAATCACCACCGATGTCTGCGTCTCGACGACGATGCGCGAGGCAAACGACCGCGGCTACGAATGCCTGCTGCTGGAAGACTGCTGTGGTGCGACCGACTACGGAAACCACCTCGCCGCCATCAAGATGGTGAAGATGCAGGGCGGCGTCTTCGGCTCAGTCTCCAATTCCGCGGCTCTAGTCGAGGCGCTACCCTGATGTCGTCATTGCGTGCCCATGTCTTTCGCGTGCCAGCCGACGGCCCCGATGACGTTGCCGGCGTCGAGGCGCTCTTTGCCAGCGGCCTTCAGGCGAACAACATCGTCGCCGTTCTCGGCAAGACGGAAGGCAACGGCTGCGTCAATGATTTTACCCGCGGTTATGCCACCCGCAGCTTCGAGACATTGTTCAGTAGATATGGCGTCGACGGCGTCTCGATCATCATGTCCGGCGGCACCGAGGGTGCGCTCTCGCCGCATTGGACGGTTTTTGCGCGTGAAACCGTAGAAACCCCGGGCGAACGGGCGCTGGCCATTGGTGTGTCGCGTACCCCCGCGCTGCCCCCCGAACATCTCGGGCGCCGGGAACAGATCCTACTCGTTGCCGAAGGCGTGAAGTCCGCGATGAGGGATGCCGGCATCGATGATCCCGCCGATGCCCATTTCGTGCAGATCAAGTGTCCGCTGCTCACCTCGCGCCGGATTGCCGAGGCCGAGGCAGCAGGCAGGACGGTCGCAACCCACGACACGCTGAAATCCATGGGCCTCTCGCGCGGCGCTTCGGCTCTCGGCGTCGCCGTGGCACTCGGCGAGATAGATGCGACATCGATCAACGATGCCGACATCTGCACACGTTTCGATCTCTTTTCCCGCTGCGCCTCAACCTCGTCCGGGGTCGAACTCACCGATCACGAAATCATCGTCCTCGGCATGAGCGCAAAATGGTCCGGTCCGCTGTCGATCGACCACGCGGTCATGCGGGATGCGATCGACGCGCATTCCGTCAGGAAAGCCCGCGAACGCCTGCCGGAAAACAGCCGGCTGGCGGCGGTTCTCGCCAAGGCCGAGCCGGACCCGTCCGGCAGGATCGGCGGCAGGCGCCACACGATGCTCGATGACTCGGATATTGCAGGCACCCGCCATGCCCGTGCCTTCGTCGGCGGCGTTCTCGCCGGCATCTTCGGCATTACCGATCTCTATGTGTCCGGCGGCGCCGAACACCAGGGTCCGCCCGGCGGCGGTCCCGTCGCCATCATCGTCGAAAAGGAGCAATGAAGTGAGCACAGTCCGCGACACGCCCCTTCCGCAAGCCGGCAAGGCCGTTGGCATCGAGACGCTCGATATGACGATGCGTTTCGGCAGCTTCACCGCGCTCGACAACGTCTCGATCGCCGTTCCGGCCGGGTCTTTTCACGCGCTTCTCGGCGAAAACGGCGCCGGCAAGTCGACACTCGTCAAATGCATCATGGGCTTCTATCACGCAACGTCAGGCTCGTTGTCGGTCGACGGCCGCGAGGTGGCGGTGGCCTCACCCAAGGATGCCGCGGCCTATGGGCTCGGCATGGTCTACCAGCATTTCACACTGGTTCCCTCTCTGACCGGCGCGGAAAACCTGGTCATCAGCCGTACCGAAGTACCCGCGGTTATCAACTGGGCCAGGGAACGCAAGGATCTGGCGGGTTTCATGGAACGCATGCCGTTCAAGATCCCGCTCGACAGGCCGGTGAGCGAGCTTGCGGCCGGCGAAAAACAGAAACTCGAAATCGTCAAGCAGCTCTATCTCGGCCGCTCCTTCCTCGTGCTCGACGAGCCGACCTCGGTGCTGACGCCGGCCGAAGCCGATGAGATGCTCGGCATCGTCCGCGGGATGACCGAGCGCGGCGAGCTCACCGTGCTGATGATCTCCCACAAGTTCCACGAGGTGACGAAGTTCGCTGATGCCGTCTCGATCCTGCGGCGCGGCAAGCTGGTCGGCACCGGCAAGGTCGGCGAGCTCTCCACCGCCGAGATGGCGGCGATGATGATCGGCGACGTCAAGCTCGCCGAGCTCGACAGCCGTCTGCCGGTGGCGGAAGCGGCCAAATCCGTGCTCACTGTGACCCAGGTGAAAGCTCCGGATCGCTCCGGCCTGAAGACGATCGAGATCGACGCGCTGACGGTCCGCTCCGGTGAGATCGTCGGCATCGCCGGCATATCCGGCAACGGCCAGAAGGAGCTGACGGAAATTCTGGCCGGCCAGCGCCCGACCGATAGCGGCGAGGTCATGGTCAATGGCGAGACTTACGGCGCCACCCGTGAGGAGACCCGCAAGAACAGGGTGCGTTTCATCCCCGAAGAGCCGTTGCAGAATGCCTGTGCGCCCAAGATGACCGTGAGCGAGAACCTTGCGTTCCGCACCTTCGATTTGAAGCTGGACGGCAAGGACGCGATCTGGCTGAACAAGGGCAGCATGAAAAAGCGTGCCTCGGCGCTGATCTCCGACTTCAAGGTCAAGACGGCCTCTTCCTCCTCGCCGATCGCAGCGCTTTCGGGCGGCAACGTGCAGCGGGCGGTGCTCGCCCGCGAACTGACGGGCGAGGTCGATCTGTTGATCGTCTCGAACCCTTGTTTCGGCCTCGATTTTTCGGCCGTTGCCGAAATCCGCGCCCGGATCATGAAGGCCCGCAATTTAGGTGCCGCCGTGCTGCTGCTTTCCGAAGACCTCGATGAACTGCTCGAGATGTCCGACCGCATCATGGTCATTTCGGAAGGCAGGCTGGTTTACGAGACACCGGCGCGTTCGGCCGATATCGGCGTGATCGGCGCCCACATGGCGGGACATCACTGATGATGGAGATCAAGGCAGAGCCTTTCGCCTTTCCGGTGAAGCACGATGAGCTCGCCCTCATCGTCATCGACATGCAGCGCGATTTCGCCGAGCCCGGCGGCTTCGGCGCCAGCCTCGGCAATGACGTCAGCCGCATCACCAGGATCGTGCCCGATGTCAAACGTCTCATCCAGGGCTTCCGCAATGCCGGCCTGCCCGTGATCCATACGATGGAGTGCCACCGGCCTGATCTCTCCGACCTGCCACCGGCCAAACGCGATCGCGGCAATCCGTCGCTCAGGATCGGCGACGAAGGCCCGATGGGCCGCATCCTGATCTCGGGCGAACCCGGCACGGCAATTCTTCCGGAACTCGCTCCTGTGAAGGGCGAAGTCGTTATCGAAAAACCCGGCAAGGGCGCCTTCTACGCGACCGACCTCGGCACAGTGCTGCAGCAGAAGGGCATCAAGCAGCTCGTCTTTGCCGGTGTCACCACCGAAGTCTGCGTGCAGACGACGATGCGCGAAGCAAACGACCGCGGCTATGAATGCCTGCTCGCCGAGGAGGCGACGGAAAGCTATTTCCCCGAATTCAAAGCCGCCGCCATCGCCATGATCCGCGCCCAGGGCGCGATCGTCGGCTGGACCGCCCATGTCGACGACATTCTGGAAAGCATCGCTCATGCCTGAAACGACCCGCGAACGCCTGACGTCAGGCGGCTGGAAGGAGCTGGAATTCGGCCCTTTCCGCGATGCCGTCACCATTCACTGGATCCGCCCTTTCGAGGGCGATCAGCCGGGCGTGGCGCTGTTGAAATATGAGCCCGGCGCCTCTGTTCCCCGCCATCGCCACGAGGGGCTCGAAACCATCCTGGTGCTCGATGGCGTTCAATCCGACGAGACGGGCGATTACATCAGCGGCAGTTATATCGTCAACGCGCCGGGCAGCGAACACTCGGTCTGGAGCGAGACCGGCTGTATCGTGCTCATCCAGTGGGACCGGCCCGTGAAAATACTCGAAGAGGAAACTGCCTGAACCCGGCACCCACCTTGGAGATCGGCCCGACGATCCGGAAGGACATGAGCTTCACAGCAGCATCGAGGCTCCACGATCGATATAGGTATCCAGAAATTGCTCGAGCCGGGGGTTTCTCGGTCGCTTGAAGACGTCCTGCGGTGGGCCGGTGAACAGCACCTTGCCGTGATCGAGAAAGATGATCTGCTGGCCGACCGTTGCTGCAAATCCGATCTCGTGGGAGACGACGACCATCGTCATGCCCTCGGCGGCGAGATCGCGCATGACGTTGAGCACTTCGCCGGTCAGCTCGGGATCGAGTGACGAGGTCGGCTCGTCAAAGAGCATGATCTTCGGGTTGAGGGCAAGCGCCCGGGCGATAGCGACACGCTGTTGTTGCCCCCCGAGAGCTGCGATGGATAGTGCCCGGCCCTGCCCTCGAGGCCGACCTTGACGAGCTGGGCCATGGCCCGCTCCTCGGCGTCCTTGCGGCTCATCTTGTGAACCGTCTTCAGCGCCTCACTGACATTGCCGAGCGCCGTCATATGCGGCCAGAGATTGAACTGCTGAAAAACCATGCCGATCTGCGATCGAATTTGCCGGTTCACTGTGGCCGGCACTCGCTCCCGGACACCCTTGGCGTTTTCCGCAAAGCCAAGCACCTCTCCGTTGACGGTGATCGTCCCCTTGGTCGATTCTTCCAGAAAGGCCATACAGCGCAGCAGCGTACTCTTGCCGGAACCCGACGGGCCGATGACGCAGGAAACCTGGCCCTGAACGATGTCGAGGTCGATGCCGTGCAGCACGGTGGAGCCGCCGAAGGTCTTGACGAGATTTTTGACTGCGATCGCAGGAACGCTCATATGTTGAAAAACCTGAATCTGGTGAGTTTCGTTTCGGCGAGATGACCGAGCCAACCGGTGATTTCGACCAAGGCCCAGTAGAACAGGGCGAGCACGAAGAGCGCCTCGACGAAAGCATATTGCTGCGAGCCGATGGCGCTCAGTGTTGCCGTCAACTCCGGCACGGTAATGATGGACAGCACGGCCGTCTCCTTCATCAGGATGATCGTCATGTTGATCGAAGGCGGCAAGACCAGCATGGTCATCTCCGGCAGCAATATGCGTCGGATGATCTGCCCTTGTGTCAGGCCAACGCATATCCCGGCCTCGATATGTCCCTTCGGGACGGCGGCAAAGCCCGAGCGGAATATCTCACTGAAATAAGCCGCGCCGTAGATGGAGAGGCCAATGACGCCTGCCGGGATCGGATCGAGAGACAATCCGACGAATGGCCCGCCGTAGTAGACGAGGAATATCTGAATCAGGAAGGGCGTGCCGCGGAGCACCGCGATGACGATGCCGAAAGCCTTGTCCAGGATCACCCCGCCAAAACGTCTGGCGACGGCGACAAGGAAGCCGAGCACAGCAGCGGCCGGAGTGGTGATGATCCAGATGACGATGGTGACCCATGCACCGCTGAGGATTTCCGGCAAGTTGCTGAAGATCACATTGATGTCGAAGGTCATCGCGGCACTCCTGGCAGGGAGCGTTCGATCAGGCCTCCTGCAAGGGCAACGATCCAATTGATGACGAGATAGATCAGCCCGGCGGAAGCGAAAATCTCGAGCGGCAGGAAGGTGCTGCCGGCAAGGTCCTGGGCCATGCGCGTCAACTCGATGACCCCGACGACTGAGACCAGCGAAGACGCCTTCAGGATAAGGATCGCTTCGTTGACGAGCGCCGGAAAGGTCAGGCGCAGGGCAATCGGCGCCTTGATACGGCGGAAGATCTGAACGGGTGTCATGCCGACCATTTCAGCCGACTCGACCAGGCCCGCGGGAACGCTGGAAAAACCGCCGCGCAGATTTTCAGCCTGATAGGCTGCAGTACACAGCGAAAGACCAATGATGGCCGCAACGATGCTCGGCACGTTGATGCCGATCGCCGGCAGCAGGTTATAGATCAGCAGCAGTTGCACCAGCAGCGGCACGCCACGAAAGAAACTGATGAAAATCCGCGCCTGCAGCGCGAAGAGCCGTTGCCGCGACAGCAGCATGGCGGAAACAATGATGGCGATCGCAAAGCCGATCAGAATCGAAACCACGCTGATCGTCACCGTGTAGATCGCGGCTTGCAGAAGCAGTTCGAAAAGCTTGATGGACATGGGCGGTGTTTGCCTGGGCGCTGCGGCCGTGAACTCTGATGCCACGGCAGATTGCGCCCCGACCACTGGCGGGGCGCGTTCGTTTCACCGGCAGCTAATCAGAATGCCGGGTCCTTGACAGCATCAGGCGTATCAAAAGATGCACCGAACCACTTCTTCTGCAGCTCAGCCATGCGTCCATCTGCCTTGATCTTGAGCATCGCGGCATCGATCGCGTCCATCAGAGGCGCATGATCGGCATCCTTGAGGCCGATGAAGCCGAAATAGGACTTCTTGCCGAATGGCGGCAGGACGACTTCGAACGTGCCCTTTCGCTGGCTGGCGACGAAGGCGATATTCGGCAGCGAGTTGGCAACGCCGGCAATGCGCCCGGCTGCGAGATCGGCGTAGGATTCGGTAAAGGCCGGATATTCGCGCACATCGACCTTGGTTGGCAGCGTCTCGGAGAATTCCTTCAACTGGTCGAGCTGAGCAGTTGCCTTGCCGACGCCGATCTTCTTGCCGGCAATATCTTCCGGCTTGCTGATGGTCGTATCGCCGGCCTTCTTCAGGATAGCAATCGTCGCTTCGGCGATCGGCGGCGTGAAGCGATAGCGCTCCAAGCGCTTCTTGGTGATCGTTGCAGGGCCTGCGACGACATCGAATTTGCCGGCCTCGAGCGCCGGGAAGACGCCATCCCAGGGAAGCGCCACCCACTCGATCTTGACGCCGAGTTCCTTGCCAATCTCGGCAAAGAGGTCGACGTTCAGGCCTGTGTGTTCACCGGCGTCGATATAGTCGAACGGTGCGAAAGCCGTTTCGGTGCCAACCTTGAGGGTGCCGGCTGCCTTGACGGCTGCCAGCGTGTCGGCTGCATGGGCGGAAACGGCTGTTCCGAACAGGAACGCAGCGCCGACCAGACCCTTCAGCAGTGAATGTGCCTTCATGATCATCTCTCCAGTTTTTATTCCCCCGGCGGAGGAGTTTTGTTCCCGACTTCGATTTTCCTCGGCACGGATTTCTATGCTCCGCTTTTGACTATACAAATAGATATAGGCTGGCCTAGAGTGTCAATGTAAAAGACGAGGAACGCAAAATTTGTGCCGGGTGGCGTCGATCTCGCTGGCGTGCTGTTCCGCATTTGTGATCGCTGACGCCGGATGAGGTGCGGACTTGGTGTCGATTTACCAGCGTATTTTCACGGATATCGAGACGAAGATCATCAGGGGTGATTGGCGGCCCGGCGACCGCATTCCCGTCGAGCACGAGCTGGTGGCCGAATATCGGTGTTCGCGCATGACGGTCAGCAAGGCGCTGTCGGCGCTGGCCGAACGCGGCATGATCGTCAGGCGGCGCAAGACCGGTTCGTTTGTCGCATCGCCCCAGATCGACCGCACGGTGATGGATATTCAGGATATCAGCACCGAAGCGGAACTGGCCGGACACGAGCACCGCTTCGAAATCCTCGCCCGCAAGATCGAGCGCCTTGGAGAGGCCGAGGCGCAGCAGCTGTCGGAGCCTGCCGATGCGGAAGTCCTCAGGCTTCAATGCCTGCATATCGTCGATGGCAGACCGAATGCCATCGAGCGGCGAATCATCATGCTCGATGCTGTGCCACGGGCGAGAGAAGAGAGCTTCGCCTCGATCCCGCCCGGCAAATGGCTGCTTGAGCAGGTGCCCTGGTCCAAGGCCAAACATGTCATTCGTGCCGTCTCGGCCGATACCGTGACGGCCCGAATCCTGCAGACGGAGAGGGGCGAGGCCTGCCTGAGCCTGATCCGCCAGACCTGGCAGAACGGGCGCACGGTGACATATGTCGAGATTACCCATCCAGGCGACCGGTTCCAGTTCGCAGGGACGTTTCACCCGACGGCAATTTGAGCTGGCGAAAATCACGAGAGGCTCCGCAAGTGACCGATGAGCGCTTCAAGACGATTCCGCTGAAGGGCTTGCAGGCCTTCGAGGCGGTGGGGCGCTGCGGCGGCGTGACGGCCGCGGCACTGGAGCTCAACGTCTCGCCGGGAGCCATCAGCCAGCAGATTCACAAAATCGAAAGCTTCCTTGGCGTTTCGCTTCTGGAACGTAGCGGACGAACCATCGAGCTGACCGCCTGGGGCCGGCTCTACCACCAGGAGATATCGAAGGGATTTGAGCAATTCGCGCTCGCCGGGCAACTGCTGGAAAAGGCGCGCAATGAGACAGCATTGGTCCTCAGTGCGCTTTCCTCCGTCGTCAACAAATGGATCGGCAGGCGCATCTTCGACTGGCAGGCGCTTCATCCCGACGTGCAGGTGAGGATCATCGGACGCGACAGAGAGCCCCGCATCGGCTTCGACGATATCGATTTCCGCGTGAGCTACGGGTCGGACGTGCTGCAGCACGAACATTATACCGAACTGTTTCGCGATTGGGTGGTGCCTGCCTGTTCGCCGGCGCTGATGCAGGATCGCGCGCATGCCGCTCGCGATCTCTTCGAACAGCCCCTCCTCCATGTCGAGTGGGAACGGCACTTCACCCCCTACCCCAGCTGGGCGGAGTTTGCCGCCAAGGCCGGTGTCTCCTTCGACGCGTCAACGCCAGGCCTTTCCTTCACCCTGTCGAGCAGTGCTATTGACGCGGCCGTCAACAAGCGCGGCGTCGTTCTCGCGCAGATGTCGATGATATCAGATGAGCTCGAGGCGCAAACGCTCGTCATTCCCGTCGACCTTCGCATTGCACTGCGCGAAAGCTATTTCCTCGCCTGGGATCGGGCCGCCTTGCAGAAGCCCCATGGGCGCGAATTCCGTGATTGGCTCGTCGCTATTTCCCGTCAGCAGGCTCTGGCATCGGCGCCCAAGTCAACACTTTAGAAAAACTAAAACGGAACTCAGCTACGCGATATTGATGAAAATTTGCGCCTGGCGATAATTTGCGCAGTCGCCCTCCACCGTTGGCGGCGTGGCCGACATAGCAGGAGAGCTCGATGGCGCGAACTGACAAGATGAAACTCGGGACTTTCGTCTATACGTTCGGCTTTCATCCTGCGTCCTGGCTGCATCCGGCAAGCGACGTCAATGGCGCCAACGACTTCGCTCATCTGCTCGATGTCGCCAAACGATCCGAAGCGGCCAAGTTCGATTTCATGTTCATGGCGGATTCTCCTGCCGCCGCCGTCGGCGATCCGAAGGCGCTTGCCCGCATTCCGACCAAGATGAACCGTTTCGAACCGCTCTCGCTGCTTTCGGCTCTGGCGGTCACCACCAACGATGTCGGCCTTGTGGCGACGGTGTCGACGAGTTACTACGAGCCATACAATGTCGCGCGCCTGTTCGCTTCGGTCGACCATTTGAGCAAGGGGCGCGTCTGCTGGAACGTCGTCACGTCAGACCACGACGAAACCGGCTACAACTTCAATCGCGAGGGGCTCGACCCGCATGCGTTGCGTTACGAGCGCGGCAACGAATTCGTCGATGTCGTGTTCGGCCTCTGGGACAGCTTCGAGGAAGGCGCACTGCTTCTCGACCGTGAAAACGGTGTCTACTATGACAAGGACAAGCACCACACGCTCAATCACAAGGGCAAGCACTTCCAGGTTCGCGGGCCGCTCAACATCGCGCGAACGCCCCAGGGCCGCCCGGTCATTGCCCAGGCGGGCGGTTCGGAACCCGGAATGGACATGGCGGCGCGCACGGCCGAGATCGTCTTCAGCCTCGCATCGAATATCGACCGCAACCGGGCCTTTTATGAAAACGTCAAGCGCCGGATGCCGGCCCATGGTCGCGATCCCGACGACCTGAAAATCATGCCGGGCATCGTGATCAACGTCGGTGAAACCGAAGCCGAGGCAAAGGCAAAGGTGGATTATCTGATCGACAAGATGCATCCGGATGTCGGCCGGCTGATGCTCTCCGAATTCCTCGAGGCGGACCTGCGCGATGTCGCTCTCGACAAGCCCTTCCCCACGGATCGGCTGCCGGCGGCGCCGAAGGGATCACGCGCCTTGTTCGACGAGCTGGTCGATTTCGTCAGAAGCGGCCGCACCGTCGGCGAACTCATCCGGCACTATGCCGAGAAGCATACCGGAAACGGCATCACAGGCACGCCAGCCCAGATCGCCGACTACATGGAGGAATGGTTCGAGACGCGTGCGGCCGACGGCTTCATCCTGATGTTCCCGACCTTGCCGTCCAGCCTCGACGACTTCGTGCGGCTTGTCCTGCCGGAGCTTCGCCGCCGCGGGCTGTTCCGCGAGGAATACGAGGGCAAGACCTTGCGCGAAAACCTGGGTCTTTCAGTGCCTGTCAACCGCTTTGCCAAAACGAAAGAGCCGGCCCGATGAGTGTCGAGGCTTTGATCAGCGAAGCGGACTTCAAGCTTTCGATGCGTCATCTGGCGGGTGCGGTCAGCGTGATTACGGTCGGCGATGGACAAGACCGCACCGGCTTCACGGCAACGTCGGTCTCCTCGCTTTCGGCGGAGTTGCCGTCCGTCATCGTCAGCGTCAACCGAGCATCTTCCTCATGGCCGGCGCTGCAGCGGTACGGCTGCTTCTGCGTCAACGTGCTCGCCGCCGACCAGCAGCAGGTGGCGCAATCCTTTGCCGGTCTTGACGGGCGAAAGGGCACTGAGCGCTACGGCGATGCAGGATGGTATCGCCTCAAGACCGGCGCGGCCGCCCTTGAAAATGCCCTGACGGTCCTGGACTGCAAGCTCGAAACCGCATTCCACTACAATTCCCATGCCGTTTTGGTCGGACATGTCTGCGCGATGGAAATCCGGCAGGGCATAGGGCCGCTGCTATATTGGCGCGGCGGCTATCATGAACTTCCTGCGGAGGTTGATCAAAACGGTCTAGCGAAGGCGCTCTGACAATAGCCCTATCGAGGCGACATCCGCATTGGCAAAGGCAAGTCTGAGGTATCGCTCCTGGCCCTCGCCGAAATAGGCGCCGGGTAGACAAACGATGCCGGATTCCTTGGCGAGTTTTTCGGCAACCTCGGAAGACGATTGATCGGCGTGGGGATGGCGGACAAAAGCAAAATAGGCGCCGATCGCTCCGATCTCCCAATCCGGCAGCCCGGAAAAGGCCTGCCTCAAAGCGTCCGCCCGGCGAGCAATCTCCAGCCGGTTGCCGGCTCGCCACTCGGCGAGTGCGGGGATCGCCGATGCAACGGCGATCTGAGCCGAACGCGGCGCGCAGATTTGCATATTGTCCATCACCTTGGCGATTTCGGCGATGAGTTTGGGCCCTGCCGTGATTGCACCCAGTCGATGACCGGGAATGCAGAAGGATTTCGAAAAGCTGTAGAGAAGAACGAGCGTGTCCTCCCAGCCCGGCTCGGAGAGAAGAGAGTGCGGCCTTCCGTCATCCTCGCCAAGGAAATCGCGATAGGTTTCATCGAGGATCAGCCAGGCGCCGTATTTCCGGCAGAGAACAAAAAGCTCGTGAAGCAGGCTTGGTGGATACACGGCTCCTGTGGGATTGTTGGGTGTCACGACGGCAAGCATCTTCGCGCCCGCCGCAAGGGCCGCCTCGGCTGAACCCGGATCGGGAAGAAAGCCGCCGGCGGGGTCGCAATCGACCAATCGGCGCCCGATCCCCAGCATCGACAGCGTCGTGTCGTGATTGAAATAGAAGGGATTGGTGAGCGCTACGGTATCGCCGGCGCCCGCAAGCGCGATCGCTGCGCACATGAACGCCTGATTGCAGCCGGCGGTGATATGGATATTGCCGGCGGAAAGGTCGGCGCCGTAAAGCTCGGCAACGTGAGCCGCGTAGGCCTTGCGCAATAGAGGTTCGCCCTCGATCGGCCCGTAACCCGTCATGACCTGTTGTCCGGCCGCCTCGGCAAGAAGCCGAAGCATCTCCGGATGCGCGGGATAGCCGGGCACGGCTTGCGACAAATCGATGAGCGGCCCTTTTTCCCCCTTGTATTCGCGGCTCCAGGCGACGACGGAAGGAATGGGCGGGGTAGAGAGGCGGGCAACGAGGGAATTGGGTTTTGCAGCGATCATATCGATTTCTCTTTGATACCGATTGCTACAACGATACCAATTGTTTTCTCAACATCTTTGTCTGACGAGACGGACCTGAAGCGGAGACACATGCGCATGGTGTGGGACAAAACGCGGCTGGAACAGCTGCGCGCAGAATTTGCAGACGCCGATGGCGGCGAGATATTTGACGAGAAGTTTCGCAAAGTAGCGGAGAAGATCATCTCCAAGAGCGGCACGAGACTGGCGCCCTATGCCGGAGTGCCGACCTTCCTCAGCGCACCCTACATGCAGGTCGCCGCCGAGGATCCGGACTTCGGCAATCTCCAGGTTGCGATTACCGGGATCCCCATGGATCTCGGCGTTACCAATCGTCCAGGCTCGCGTTTCGGACCGAGAGCACTTCGCGCCATCGAAAGGATCGGCCCCTACAATCACGTTCTCGCCACGGCGCCGGTCTTCGATCTTCGGGTCGCCGATATCGGCGACATATCGTTCCAAAGCCGCTACCGGCTGGAACTCAGCCATGACGACATCGAAAAGCGCATCGGCCAGATCGTCGATGCCGGCGTTGCCCCGCTTTCCGTCGGAGGCGATCATTCCATCAGCCATCCGATTTTGAAGGCCATCGGTCGGCAGCAGCCGGTCGGCCTCATTCATATCGATGCCCATTGCGATACAAGCGGCGCCTTCGATCAGACGAAGTTTCATCACGGTGGGCCGTTCCGCAATGCGGTGCTGGACGGCGTGCTCGATCCGACAAGGACAATCCAGATCGGCATCCGTGGTTCGGCGGAATATTTGTGGGAATTCTCCTATGCGTCGGGAATGACCGTGATCCACGCAGAGGATATCAGCGGAATGGGGATTGCGGCCGTCATTGCCAAGGCAAAATCCATCGTCGGCGACGGCCCGACCTATCTTTCCTTCGACGTCGACAGCCTCGATCCGAGCTTTGCGCCCGGCACGGGCACGCCGGAGGTCGGTGGATTGACCACACGTGAAGTCCTCGAATTGATACGCGGGTTGAAAGGGGTAAACCTTGTGGGCGGTGACGTCGTCGAAGTTGCCCCGCAATATGACGCAACGACCAACACGGCGCACGCCGCAGCACAGGTGCTCTTTGAGATCCTGAGCCTCATGGTGTTTAGTGCCTCGATCGGCAAACGCTAAGGCCGACCTCTCGGTCATCTCTGGCAATTGGCCGGACGGGCCAAGACCATGTCGTTCGCGCAAAACCGCCGCACGTTTTGGCGCGACATGCTTTAACCAACGCCCCTCAAAAATTCTTCGGTCTCGATGAGTTCGAGCTGCACGGAGAACCGATCGTGCAGAAGTTCCAGTGACGCGTCATGCGTATCGTCGGCGCCGCTGCAGACGGCGTCCTTCAGGACGATGACACGATAGCCGAGATCGATGGCGCCGAGCGTCGTGGCAAGCACGCAGACATCGGTTTCTCCGCCGGTTACGACAAGCGTATCGGTCCGCTCCGACTGAAGGATCGCATGCAGGCGACCATCGATCCAAGGGGAATAGGTGCGTTTGTCGAAATACCTTGCCGGCGGAACCAACGCCGCCAGCGATGACGCCAGATCGATCAAGTCGCGCGGAAGATGCTCGCCCGTCATCATCCACCATTTCCGGTAATAATCCCGCCATTTCCCCGGCATATCATCCGCACGCTCGGGTGGCAGGAAGCGGGTAAAGATCGTTCGCGATGGGTGCCGTCCGGCAAGCTCTTCGATCTGGGGAGAGACCCGCGCCATCCAGGGGACGTGCCACGGCGTGTCTTCGGCAAACATCCGCTGCACGTCGACGCAAAGGTGCCGCCACTCGCCGACCTCGCCCATCAGATCCTCCTTCCGGTCTTCGGGGCGTCAACTGTCGCGCGGGACGAAAGTTCCCCTGACAAGCGGAAGATTAGAAGCCCCTTACGCGACGGCGCCTGGAGCAATCTTCAGCAATCCGGCGGCGCTCTCAGCTTTCCGGAAACAGTCAAGTTCGTGCAGAGGAACCGGTTTGGAGAAGAAGTAGCCTTGGAGGTCGGTGCAGCCGAGGGCGGCCAGAAAATCGCGTTGATATTCGGTTTCGACCCCTTCAGCCGTCGTCGAAATACCGAGATTGCGGCTGAGCGCGACGATGGCGCCGATGATTGCCGCCCCGTTGGCTTTGGTGCCGAGCTGTGAGACGAACGAACGATCGATCTTGATGCGGTCGATATCAAAACGGACTAGGTGGCTGAGGCATGAAAAGCCGGTTCCGAAATCATCGAGCGAAACCTGAACACCCCGGCTGCGCAGCGACTTCAGCACCGTATAAACGTCCGAATTATCCTCGATGAGCGAGGACTCGGTAAGCTCGAGCTCGAGCCGGGACGGCTGCAGGCCGCTCTCCTCAAGCACGGCGAATACTTCCTCGGCGAAATTTGGCCTTCTCAACTGGGCAGGCGACACGTTGACCGCAACAAACGTGTCTTCAGGCCATTTGCAGGCGGCTCTGCAGGCTTCGCGCAAGACCCAGAAACCAAGAGCGTCGATGAGGCCACCCTCCTCGGCGACGGGGATGAAGCTGGCAGGCGTCAACAGTCCGCGCTGACTATGACGCCAACGCACCAGTGCCTCTGCGCCCGACGCGGCGCATCCTGCCTCGGCGCGATGGACCGTTTGGTAGTAGACCTCGAGCGACCCGTAGTCCGGCCTGCTCGCAATCAGATCGGATTGTGGACCGTCAGCGGACGAGGCCGCGCTTTTGGCCAAAACGTCCCGCAATTCGTTCTTGAGAATGTCGCGCGCATTCCTGCCGCCGTCCATGGACGGTGAATAGAGACGCCACTGGCCTCTCCCGCCCATCTTTGCCTCGTACAGCGCGACGTCGGCATAGCGCATGATGTCATCGGCATTCCGCCCGGCATCCGGCACGACGGTCACGCCGATCGAGCCGCCGACGCGCGCGACCGCTTCGCCCCTCAAAAGCGGGAAGGGCTTGCCAAGTTCGGCAACGATCGCTTCGCATATTGCCGGCAAAACGTGATCATGATCTTTGATGTCGCGGAGAAGCAGGGCGAATTCGTCCCCTCCGAGCCGGGCCAGCGTGTCGCCCGGACGAAGCAGGGAGCGGATCCGCTCCGCAGCCATCCTGATGAGTTCATCGCCGGCGGCATGGCCGAACGTGTCGTTCACGGCTTTGAAGCGGTCGAGGTCGAGAAGTGCGACTGCCGAGCGCTCGGTAGAATTCTGAGTCTCGGCCAAGCATTCGTCGAACCTCATGGCGAACAAGGCGCGGTTGGGAAGATCGGTCAGCACATCATGCAAGGCAAGCTGCCGTGCATGCAGCTCGCTTCTCCTCAACTCGCCGAGACTGCTTCGCAGGCGCACCAGCAAGACCGAGAACAGGATCGCGATCACCAAGGCGGCAATCGAAAGCGCCGGCATTAATCGGCCGATCACCCTCGAACCTGGAAGATCGGGCCGCCATACGATGAAGCCGATCGGTTCACCGTTTGCAGTGGCGTCGATCTGGAACGCAACCTCGTTTTCGTCTGCATCGGCCGTGCGCGCGAAGCGCGCGCCGTTGAGGCCCTGTTCCCGGCTCAATTCGTCCAGCGCCGCACCATCGATAAACCGCACGACGATCAGGAATTGCCGCATCGGCTGCTGCTGCCTCTCAGTGGCCTCGTTGATGGCGACGACGCCGACGATGGTCGGCCGACCTTCCAGCCGCATCAGATTGGCCAGCGCCCGGTTAGAGCGAACCGCACTCGCAAGGCGGCTTTCCAAGGAGGACGGCGTTCGTTCGCTGGAAGCCCTGGCCTGTCTCACGCCAAGGCGGGCATCCTGAAGGAGAGGCAAAAACAGGGGCTTCATCCAGCGATAACGCTTTTCTGTTTGGGCGTCCGCCAGCATGAGCAGTTGCGCCTTCTCGTCGACGACAAAGGCCTGATCGTAGCCGAAGGCTGACATTGCGGTCTGGCTGATCGCACTCCCGGCCGCCGCCGTCAGAACCGCATCGAGGCTGGAGGAGGAACCTCCGGTCGACCGGGCGGCAGGATAAACACGTGTGAGGTAGCCGTTGCCGAACTGGCCGATAACATGGGCGACCTGATCGACCTGTTCGCGCAGGCGGGCATTCACAAGCTGGCGCTGTCGATCAAGGGCTGCAGCGTCACTCTCGGTTCCTGCCCAGAGCGCCGAAAGCACGACAAGTCCGATCGCTCCAAGCCCACTGACAGCAATAAGAAATAGAATTCTGCCTGAAGCGATCCAGGATTGCTGAAACGTGTTGGAGCTGGAAGGAAGAACGATGTGCAAGCGTAACCCCTGAACACCACGACGCGGGCGCATTCGTCGACGCTAACAAAGAAGCGTTCACGTAGAATTAAAGGCTGCGGTGCACTATGGGCGAGATTGACTACGCCCCAAGGAGCACCCGACGATGTTGCGCATACCCCTTCGGATTATACTGCGCGGAGCGCTGATGGCGGGCGGGATGGGTATCCTTGTGGCTGCGGCCTCGCCGCTCGAGGTGGCCGCGCAAGATCGCACGCCCATGAGAGTTGCCGTCGAAGGTGCGTTTCCGCCCTTCAACTACCTCGATGCCAACAACAAGCTTCAGGGATTCGACATCGATATCGCCAATGCCCTCTGCGAGGTCGGCAAGTTCGAATGCCAATTCATCATCGAGAAGTGGGACGACATAATTCCCAATCTCGTTGCCGATAAATACGACGCGATCATCTCATCCATGTCGATGAGCCTCGAGCGGCGTCAAAAGATTGCCTTCACGGAGAAATACTACAACAGCCCCTCCGTGTTCATCGCTCGGAAGGATTCGTCGATCAGCGATGTCAGCCCCGCTGGCCTCGGCGGCAAGATCCTCGGGGTGACGTCGTCGACGGCGCAGGAATCCTACGCTAACCATGTCTATCCGGAGATGAAAAAGAAGGTCTTCCGGTCTTCGCCTGAATTGTACAAGGGGTTGTCGGACGGCAGCGTCGATATCATCCTGGAGGACAAACTCGCCATCTACGACTGGATCGCCAACACCAAGGCGGGAACCTGTTGCGAGTTCAAAGGGCCGGATCTGGTCGACGTTATATACTTCGGCGAAGGTGCCGGGATCGCGCTCCGCCTGGATGACAAGGAGCGTCTGACGCGTCTTAACGAAGCGCTGAAGAGCATCAAGGCCGACGGGACTTACGATATGATCAACGCAAAATATTTCCCGTTCAGCATCCAGTAGTTCGCCATTCAAATTGTCATGTGACAAATGCGGGATGGCCGGCTTTCCGCCGGCCATCCCCATCGGCCGTAATCGCTATGCGGCTTTCGCCACCTCGCCGTGCGGATCGAGGACATATTTCGTCGCCGCTCCCTGGTCGAAGCTCTCATATCCATTGGCGGCATCGTCGAGCGGGATGACCTTGGCGTTGACGATATCGGCAATTGGCAGCCGGTCGTGGAGGATCGCCTGCATGAGCTGACGATTATATTTGATCACCGGAGTCTGGCCTGTGTGGAAGGACTGCGCCTTGGCCCATCCGAGGCCGAAACGGAGCGAAAGATTGCCGTGTTTGGCGGCGTTGTCGACGGCGCCCGGATCCTCGGTAACGTAGAGGCCGGGAATACCGATCGAACCTGCGGCACGGGTAATCTCCATCATCTGATTGAGCACGATTGCCGGCTGTTCGCCGCCCGAGTGGCCGCGTGCCTCGAAGCCGACCGCATCGATGGCGCTGTCCACTTCGTTGGTGCCGACGACCTGCGCGATCATGTCGCCAAGACGGTCGCTCTTCGACAGGTCGATCGGTTCGAAACCAACCTTTGCCGCATGCGCCAGGCGGTCCTTGTTGAAATCACCGATCATCACGACTGCAGCGCCGAGAATGCGAGCCGAAGCCGCAGCCGCAAGGCCGACCGGGCCGGCGCCGGCGACATAGACGGTCGAGCCGACCCCAACGCCTGCACGCACCGCGCCATGGAAGCCGGTGGGCAGAATGTCGGAGAGCATGGTGAGATCGCGGATCTTCGCCATTGCCTTGTCCCGATCGGGGATTTTCAGCAGGTTGAAATCTGCATAGGGTATGGTGACGTAGCGTGCCTGTCCGCCGATCCAGCCGCCCATGTCGACATAACCGTAAGCACCGCCGGCGCGGGCCGGGTTTACCGTCAGGCAGACACCGGTATCCTGAGACTTGCAGCAGCGGCAACGGCCGCAGGCGACATTGAAAGGCACCGAGACGATATCGCCGATGTCGAGCATCTCGACGTCGATGCCTTTCTCGATGATCTCGCCGGTGATTTCATGACCGAGGACCAGGCCCGGCATCGCCGTCGTGCGGCCGCGGACCATATGCTGATCGGAGCCGCAGATATTGGTCGAGATCACCTTCAGGATGACGCCGTGTTCGATGCGGCGGCCGTCGGGCGCTTCCAGCTTCGGATCGTCGATGTCGCGGACTTCGACCTTGCCCGGCCGGAGATAAACGACGCCTCTATTTTTGCTCATGGATTCCTCCCACTTGTTTGAATGCCTCGATCTGCAACCGATGCAGTCGATGGCAACCTTCCCTCCGGCCTGCCTCCTCCGCAGCCCGGTGTCCACAACACGAGGATACCGCCGCATCGGGCGATATTCGATTTTGCAAAAGGGACAGATTGGATAGAAAAGAGGCGTGAACGCCGGGTTTTTCGCCTGTCGTTCCGCTCGTGATCGCCCGCCGAATCTATCGATTTGCTGTGCCAAGAGCTGGTTCCGGCTCCAGAATCTCCTTTCGATCCATCTCGATATCTTTCCGGATGTCTATCCGGCGATTTCTTTGAGGATTTCAGTTCTTCTACCGCTGCAGGGCAGCGCCGACGTCCGGCCGGCTTCCCATGGTCCATTTCGCCAATTTGCGAGATAGCGCCTTGAACACCACAAACAAACCATGCCTGACGGAAAACAGCGATCAAAAAAACGACATGGGCGCAACTCAAAGACGACAGTCGGTGAAGTCGCAATAGATCGCTGCGCAGGGGAAATAATTGATCCCGCGAATACGGCGGTTTTCCGGATCCTCCGGGAGATTTGATTGCCGTCTGCCTTGAGGACGGAGTTTACGCGCGATGCGGTCGCCGGCTGCGGCTGACGTCGATTGCCGTATGCCAGAACACGGCGCCGAGGATGATCGCGCCGCCGAAAAAGGTGGCGATGGGCGGCTGCTCGGAAAACAGCAGCCAGACCCAGAATGGTGTGAGGACGATCTCCATCGTGCCGATCAGCGCGGCTTCTGCCGGCCGCATCCGTTTCGCGCCGGCAAGGAAGAGCACCAGCGCCAGCGAGAAATTGGTTGCGCCAAAGGCGGCAAGAACGATCCAGTTGTGCAGGTCGAGGGAACCGACCGAACCGAACGGGGCAAAGATGGCAAGCGTCAGAAAAGCGCTGACCACGGTCGGCGGCAGGCTCGGCACGTCGGGACTGATGCGCGGGATGATGATGACGAGCGCGAAGGAGATGGTCATGCCAAGCGCCAGCAAATCGCCCACACCGGTCCCGCCGCCGATCGACGAGGCGACGATGACTGCGACGCCGAGGAGCGAGATGCCGCCGGCAATCAACGTCCGCCTGGCAACCCTCTCCCTGAGGAGGAACCAGCCGAGCAACGCTGCGATGAAAGGCGCGGTCGCATAGATCATCGTCACATTGGCGACGGTGGTCATATAGAGCGCCCCGATGAAGCATACCTGACTGAAGGTCTGGCATGCGATCATGGCAAGACCGGACGGATGGAAGACGGATCGCCATTGCTGCCGTGACATGCCCCCTTCGAGGAAAAAGCAGGGGATCAGCAGAAACAGGCCGCCGAACAACGACCGCCAGGCGATCGCCGTCCATACGTCGGTCGTCAGGAGCCGCGAATAGACGCCGCTCGCGCTCCAGGCAAGCGTCGCAGCAATGATGAGAAGCACACCCTTCTCGTGCTCGCTGCCTGCGAGGCGTCTGGCCGGATTTTCAATTGTCACGCAGATATTCTCAAAGAAGGAAGTCGAACGCGGCTCCTTTTTGCACCAGGAATTGACATCGGACAAACGAATAGTAGAGATGACTACCATCGATTTTTTCTATGGCTATTCAGATGCACGAGCCGATTGAGAGTGACCTGCTGAGAACCTTCCTGGTCGTTGCCGAAACCTCCAATTTCTCCGCCGCCGCCCAGCGCATCGGGCGGACGCAGTCGGCCGTCAGCACCCAGATCAAGAGGCTCGAGCAGACGATCGGCGAAACGCTGTTCGAGCGCGGCGCCCGCGGCGTGCTGCTCACACGCCAGGGCATCCAGCTGGTGCCCTATGCCCGCAGGATCATCGACCTCTTGAACGAGGCGGCTGCGACGATCCGCAGCAAGCCGCTGGACGGACCGGTGCGCATCGGAATTCCGGAGGAATACAGCCAGACGGTGCTGCCGGCAGCCCTTGCGGCTTTCGCTGTGCGCCACCCGGCCGTCGAGGTCACCGTGTCCTGCGACTACACGGTCCGCAACCTGGCCGCCCTCGAGCGGGATGAGCTCGATCTGGCCGTCGTTTTCGACTGGAGCGATGAGACGAAAGGCGAGGTCATCTGCATTGATCCCACGGTCTGGGTCACATCGATGGTCCATCGGCTGCACGATATCGATCCCCTGCCGATTGCGATCTATCGCAATTCCACCTGGTGCCGCGATTTTGCGCTCCGGTCGCTGGAGCAGATCGGCCGCAACTACCGGATCGCCTTTATCGCCGATACCGGCTCGGGGTTGAAGAATGCCGTCATCGCCGGTCTTGCCGTCACCACGCTTTCCCGCAGCAACATCCCGCCCGGCTGCCGGGAGCTGACCGGCGAAGACGGTTTCCCGCCGGTCGATTCCTCCAAGGTCGTGCTCCGCCGGAGCACCTACCGTTCCAGCGAAGCCGTCCGGGAACTTGCTGAAATGATACGGGATGCGTTCCAGCCTATCCCAGCACCTGCGATGACGTGATGCGGCGGCGCAAGCGGCGGCGGGTCTCGGAAGGGCTTTCGGAAAAATTCGCCCGGTAACTTCTCGCAAAGGCTGAGGCCGAGTTGAAGCCGGTCGCCGCGGCGATGTCAGCGAAAGAGGCGGTCGTCTCGATCACCTTGCGGCGCGCCGCATTCAAGCGCAGCGCGAGATAATGCACATGCGGCGGTGCGCCGATGCTTTGCTGGAAGAGATCCTGCAGATGCCGGGCACTGATGCCCACCCGGCGGGCGAGCCGTGTCAGGACCAGAGGCTGCTCGATATGCTCCTCCATCAGCCGTACTGCCTGCGTCACGCGGGGATCGTGCATGCGCAGTCCGGCCGAGGCTGCGGAAAGAGGCTCATCGGCATGGAAGGACGGTTGCTCGTAACGGAATAGCCGGCTGACCTCGAGCGCCAGCGAATAGCCTTGCCGTTGCCGGATCACCTCCAGCATCAGGTCGACGGTCGGAAGCGAACCCGAGGTCGTCAGGCGCTTGCCGTCGATGACGAAACGATCCTTGACGGCCTGTACCTCAGGATAGGCCAGCGCAAAATCCTCATAGTCTTCCCAGTGGACGGTCGCCTGCAACCCGTCGAGCAGGCTGGCTTCGGCCAGCAGCCATGTGCCGGACTCGATGCCGGCAATCACCGTGCGATAGCGGGCAGCCTGGGAGAGCTGCATCTTCAGCGCCGGGGTCGCGCTGCGCCGCCAGTTGTAACTGGCCAGCACAAACAGAGGCGCATCCTCGGTCGTCGCCTTGAAAGCGCCCTGGGCGGGCACGGCAATATTGCTGGTGGTCAGGACCGGTGCTCCGTCCGGCGTGAGCAGCCGCCAGCGATAGAGTTCGCTGCCGGAAATGCGGTTGGCGCCGCGCAGCGGCTCGATGACCGAGGCGATCAGGATCAGGTTCGCATCCGGCAGGACGAGAACGTCGATATCGAGGCGTTCCGTCGATCGCTGCAGCAAGATCACCTCCCTTAAGTTCCGATAATGTATCAATTACTTCCGAGATTGCAACGCATCGCCGTCCATCCTGTCGCGTAATGCGGACAAGACGAGGGAGAACAAAAACATGCCTCTTGCGATGAACCGCGATGTTTTCATCACCTGTGCCGTCACCGGCGCCGGGGATACGGTTTCCAGATCCACCCACGTGCCGATCACTCCCAAGCAGATCGCCGATTCCGCCATCGACGCGGCAAAGGCCGGTGCTGCGGTCGTTCACTGCCATGTCCGCGACCCGGAAACGGGTGCTGCCAGCCGCCGAAACGACCTCTACAGGGAGGTCACCGACCGCATCCGCTCGGCCGATGTCGACGTCGTCCTCAATCTCACTGCCGGCATGGGCGGGGACCTGATCTTCGGGGATGTCGAAAAGCCCCTTCCCCTCAATCCAAAGGGAACGGATATGGCGGGCGCCACCGAGCGTGTCAGCCATGTCGCCGAATGCCTGCCTGAGATCTGTACGCTCGACTGCGGCACGATGAACTTCAACCTCGGCGATTATGTCATGACCAACACGCCGGCCATGCTGCGGGTGATGGCGAAGAAAATGACGGATCTCGGCGTGCGCCCCGAGATCGAAGCCTTCGACACCGGCCATCTCTGGTTTGCCAAGCAGCTTGCCGAGGAAGGCCTGATCGAAGACCCGGTGCTGATCCAGCTCTGCATGGGCATTCCATGGGGTGCGCCCGACGATCTCAACACCTTCATGGCGATGGTCAACAACGTGCCTCAGAGCTGGACTTTTTCGGCCTTTTCGATCGGCCGCAACGCCATGGCCTATCCGGCGGCAGCCGTTCTCGCCGGCGGCAACGTGCGCGTCGGCCTGGAGGACAACCTCTTTGTCGGCAAGGGCCAGCTCGCCACCAATGCTGAGCTCGTCGAAAAGGCCGTGCAGGTGGTCGAGGGCATGGGTGCGCGGATCATCGGCCCGGAAGACGTTCGCAGGAAACTCAAACTGACGAAGCGCTGAGGACGGCATGACTGGGATCAATAAGGCGGCTTGTATCGGCGGCGGCGTCATCGGCGGCGGATGGATCGCGCGGTTTCTGCTGGCCGGCATCGACGTTGATGTGTTCGATCCGCATCCGGAAGCGAGCCGCATCGTCGGCGAAGTGCTCGCCAATGCCGAAAAAGCCTATGCCATGCTGACCGGTGCACCTTTGCCGCCCCGCGGCAGGCTGACCTTCTGCACGACGCTCGCGGAAGCCGTCGCCGGCGCCGACTGGATTCAGGAAAGCGTGCCGGAAAGGCTCGACCTCAAGCGCGGCGTCCTGACTGAGATCGATGCTGTGGCGCGCCCGGACGCCCTGATCGGCTCTTCCACGTCAGGCCTGCTGCCGACCGATCTGCAGCGTGATATGACGCATCCCGAGCGCCTCTTCGTCGCCCATCCCTATAATCCCGTCTATCTGCTGCCGCTCGTCGAAATCGTTGGTGGCGAGAAGACCTCGGCGGCAACCATCCAGGCGGCGATCGAAAGACTGCTGCCGCTCGGCATGAAGGGCGTCCACATCGCCAAGGAGATCGAGGCTTTCGTCGGCGACCGGCTGCTCGAAGCGCTCTGGCGCGAGGCCTTGTGGTTGATCCACGACGAGATCTGCACCGTCGAGACGCTTGATGACGTCATCCGCTACTCCTTCGGCCTGCGCTGGGCGCAGATGGGCCTGTTCCAGACCTACCGCATCGCCGGTGGCGAGGCCGGCATGCGCCACTTCCTCGCCCAGTTCGGCCCCTGCCTTGCTTGGCCCTGGACCAAGCTCACCGATGTCGTCGATCTCGACGATGCGCTGATCGAAAAGATCGGCCGGCAATCCGACGAGCAGGCGGCCGGCCTGTCGATCCGCGAGCTCGAACGCATCCGCGACGAAAACCTCGTCGGCATCCTGCAGGCCCTCAAGGGCGGCGATGGCGGCAAGGGCTGGGGCGCCGGCAAGCTGCTGAAGGACTTCGAGCAATCGCTCTGGGCGCAAGGCGGCGGGACGACCGCGTCTTTCGACCCATCGAAGCCGCTGAGGCTCGTCGAGACGAAAGTCGGCCCCGCCTGGGTCGACTATAACGGCCATATGACCGAGCACCGCTACCTGCAGGTCTTCGGCGATACATCAGATGCGCTACTGCGCCTCATCGGCGTCGATCTCGCCTATGTCGAGGCGGGACACAGCTACTACACGGTGGAAACCCACATCCGCCATCTCGGCGAGGCGAAGCTCGGCCAGACGATCCATTCGACCAGCCAGATCCTAGATGTCGACGAGAAACGGCTGCACGTCTTCCACACACTTCACGACACGGCGACGGGCGAGGCTCTCGCAACCGCCGAGCACATGTTGCTACATGTCGACAGCAAGGCCGGCAAGGCCCTACCGGCGCCGGCTGATATCATCAACCACGCGAAGGCGATTGCTGGAGCCCACGCGAAGTTGGCAGCACCTGAAGGCGCCGGCCGTCACGTCGGCCAGAGGCGGTAGGAGGATCGGCATGCATTTCGGACTGAGCGAAGAACAGGAAATGATCGTCGAGACGGTCCGCGCCTTCGTCGAAACTGAAATCTATCCGCATGAAAACGGGGTCGAGCGCAGCGGCGCCGTCCCGCCGGAGCTCGGACGCGAGATCCAGCGCAAATGCATCGATCTCGGCTTCTACGCCTGCAATTTCCCGGAAGAGGTTGGCGGCGCCGGCCTCGACCATGTCACCTTCACGCTGGTCGAGCGGGAGCTCGGGCGCGGTTCCCTCGGGCTGACTGTTTTCTTCGGCCGGCCCTCGGGCATCCTGATGGCTTGCGAGGGCGAGCAGCGCGAGCGCTATCTCCTGCCCGCGGTGCGCGGCGAGAAGATCGATGCGCTCGCCATCACCGAGCCGGACGCCGGTTCCGATGTGCGCGGCATGAAATGCGCCGCCCGCCAGGACGGCGGCGACTTCGTGCTGAACGGCACGAAACATTTCATCTCCCATGCCGACGTCGCCGACTTCGTCATCGTCTTTGCCGCAACGGGCGAGGAGGAAACGTCGAAAGGCATCAAGAAGAAGATCACCGCCTTCCTGGTGGATCGCGGCACGCCGGGCTTTGAAATCCTCAGGGGCTACGATTCCGTGTCGCATCGCGGCTACCATAATAGCACCCTCAGCTTCACGGATTGCCGGATTCCCAAATCCCAAGTGCTGGGCGAGGTGCATCGCGGCTTCGATATCGCCAATCAATGGCTCCACGGCACGCGGTTGACCGTAGCCGCCACCTGCGTCGGCCGGGCACGGCGCGTCTTCGACATGACGCTGCCCTATGCCGCCGAGCGCAAGCAGTTCGGCAAGCCGATCGGCGCCAATCAGGGCGTGTCGTTCAAGCTCGCCGATATGATTACCGAGATCGACGCTGCCGATTGGCTGACGCTCGCCGCCGCCTGGCGGCTCGATGCCGGGCTCTCCGCAGACCGGCAGATCGCCTCGGCCAAACTCTACTCATCCGAAATGCTGGCCCGGGTCACCGACGAGGCGATCCAGATCTTCGGCGGCATGGGCCTGATGGACGACCTGCCGCTCGCCCGCTTCTGGCGCGATGCGCGTGTGGAGCGCATCTGGGACGGCACCTCCGAAATCCAGCGGCATATCATCAGCCGCGATCTGCTTCGACCTTTGGGAGCGTGAGCCGATGACATCTAGCCCGCTCGACCGCCTGCTCAGACCGCAAACGATCGCCGTCTTCGGCGGCCGCGAGGCGCGCAGGGTGATCGAGCAGTGCGACCGCCTGGGATTTGCCGGCGAGATCTGGCCTGTCCATCCGAAGCTCGACGAGGTGCTCGGGCGGCCTTGCTATCGCTCCGTCTCCGATCTGCCTTCGGCGCCGGACGCCGCCTTCGTCGGCGTCAACAGGACGCTGACCGTCGAAATCGTCCGCAGCCTTTCCGAGGCCGGTGCCGGCGGCGCGGTCTGTTATGCATCGGGCTTCAGCGAGGCGACGGGTGAACTCGGCGACGGCGCCGAGCTGCAGCAGGCCCTTTTGCAGGCTGCTGGCGACATGCCGATCCTCGGGCCGAATTGCTACGGCTTCATCAACGGTCTCGACGGTGCGTTGCTCTGGCCTGACCAGCATGGTATGCAGCGCATCGAACGCGGCGTTGCGATCCTCACGCAGTCTTCGAATATCGCCATCAACCTGACCATGCAGACCCGCGGCCTGCCGATCGCCTATGTGGTCACGGCCGGCAATCAGGCGCGGACATCGCTTGCCGATGTCGCCTGCTCACTGATCGGCGATCCGCGCGTCACGGCGCTCGGCCTTCATGTCGAAGGCTTCGGAGATCTGTCGTCACTCGAACGCCTGGCCGCCCTTGCCCGGCGGTCGAGAAAGCCGGTCGTCGTGCTGAAGGTCGGTCGGTCGGAGCAGGCAAAACGCGCGGCGGTGTCGCACACCGCCTCGCTCGCCGGCGGCGATGCCGTCGCGGACGCAGTGCTTGCCCGCCTCGGCATCGGCCGTGTCCGGACCTTGCCGGCGCTCTTGGAAACCCTGAAGCTGCTGCATGTCGCCGGTCCGCTCACAAGCCATTCGATCTCGTCGATGAGCTGTTCCGGTGGCGAAGCCTCGCTGATGGCGGATGCTGTCGTCGGTCGCAACGTGGAATTCCCTGCACTGCAGCCGCAACAATTGCCACGGCTGCGGCGCGTTCTGGGCGAGATGGTGACGCTGTCCAATCCGCTTGATTACCACACCTTCGTCTGGGGCGATCTCGCACGCCAGACCGAAGCCTTTAGCGCCATGTTCGATGGCGGCTACGCGCTCAATCTCGTCGTCCTCGACTTTCCGCGCGGTGACCGCTGCGATGCGTCCGAATGGGCGATGACGGCAGACGCGGTCATTGCGGCTGCCGCCGCGACCAGTGCGCTGGCTGGCCTTCTGGCGACCCTTCCGGAAAACATGCCGGAGCCTATCGCCGAGCGGCTGATGGCAAACGGCATCATTGCCTTCTGCGGTATCGACGAAGCCATCACAGCTGCGGAAGTCGCCGCCGGCATCGGCCAGGCGTGGGATCGTCCGCCTCCCCTGCCGCTGCTTGACGTGTCTGCTATGGACGGCGAAATCGAGACGCTGACGGAGGCCGATGCGAAGGCTGAGCTTGCTGCCTTCGGCCTTCCGGTTCCGCAAGGGCTATTGGCCTCCTCTCCCGGTCAAGCGGCCGAGCAGGCCGAGCGGCTCGGTTTTCCCGTCGTGCTGAAAGCGCTCGGCATTGCCCACAAGACCGAGGCCAGGGCCGTCGCGCTCAACCTGGAGGATGTTGAAGCCGTGTCGAATGCGGCAGCGGCCATGCCGCCAAACGCCGGTTTTCTGGTCGAGAAGATGATCTATATGCCGGTCGCCGAGCTCATTGTCGGCGCCATCCGCGACCCCGTCTTCGGATTGTCGCTCACCTTGGGGGCGGGCGGGATCTTCGTTGAATTGCTTGAGGATTCCGTCATCCTGCCTCTTCCGGCGACGAAAACTCAGATTCACGCGGCGATTTCACGTCTCAAGCTTGCGAAATTGATCTATGGCTATCGTGGTCGGCCGAGAGGCGATCTCGAGGCCGCTGTCGGCGCTGTCTCAGCAGCGGCAGATTATGTCGTAAAGAACGCGGCATGCATGGAGGAACTGGACATTAATCCATTGATGGTTCTTCCCGAAGGGCATGGCGTTATTGCAGTCGATGCTCTGATACGGCGGAGGAGGTAGCATAGGTTGAGCGACCACATTCGCACACGACATGACGGCGGAGTACTCGAAGTCGTCATCGACCGGCCGAAGGCGAATGCCATCGACCTTGCGACCAGTCGCGCCCTGGGGTTGATCTTCCGAAATTTCCGCGACGACCCAACGCTGCGCGTCGCCATCGTCTCAGGCGCCGGCGAGAAGTTTTTCTGTGCCGGGTGGGATCTCAAGGCGGCGGCATCAGGCGATGCGGTCGACGGAGATTACGGCGTCGGCGGCTTCGGCGGGCTGCAGGAACTGCGCGACCTCAACAAGCCGGTCATTTGTGCGGTGAACGGTATCTGTTGCGGCGGCGGTCTGGAGATCGCGCTGTCGACCGACCTGATCATTGCCGCCGAGCATGCGAGTTTCGCCCTGCCGGAAATCCGCTCGGGCACGGTTGCCGATGCGGCCTCGATCAAGCTGCCGAAACGCATCCCCTACCACATCGCCATGGACATGCTTTTGACCGGACGCTGGCTCGACGTTCACGAGGCGCATCGCTGGGGTTTCGTCAACGAGATCCTACCGGCCGACCGGCTGATGGAAAGAGCCTGGGAGCTTGCCCGGCTGCTCGAGAGCGGGCCGCCGCTCGTCTATGCGGCGATCAAGGAAATCGTCCGCGAAGCGGAGGGTTCGACGTTCCAGACTGCCATGAACAAGATCACCAAGCGGCAGTTTGCGACGGTCGACAGGCTCTATTCGAGCGAGGACCAATTGGAAGGCGCACGGGCGTTTGCCGAGAAGCGAAGCCCCATTTGGAAAGGACAATAACGAGGCGGCAGCAACCGCACTGTTTTCCCGCATGATGCGGGCACCGGAGGTGGAGAGGAAACCGCCTGCGGACCTGCCCGGAAGTTCTGTCAACGCACCATAAAGAAGGAACTGGGGAATGAACGACTACACCAAATATCTCGCAAGCCGTGTCACCGCCGGCGGGCTCAGCCGCCGCGAATTCATGGGACGCGCCATGGCGGCCGGCATCACACTTGCCGTCGCCGACAAGCTCTTCACCGAAAGTGCCGAAGCCGCTGAACCGAAGCGCGGCGGCCACCTGAAGCTCGGCCTCGAAGGCGGTGCAGCCACCGATTCGAAGGATCCGGCAAAGTTTCTGTCGCAGGTCATGTTCTGCATCGGCCGCTGCTGGGGCGACATGCTGGTCGAGTCCGATCCACTGACGGGTGCGGCCGTGCCCTCGCTTGCCGAATCCTGGGAGCCGTCGAAGGACGCTGTTACCTGGACCTTCAAGATCCGCAAGGGCGTCAAGTTCCACGATGGCAAGGAACTGACGATCGACGACGTCGTTGCGACGCTGAAGCGTCATACCGACGCGAAGTCGGAGTCCGGCGCGCTCGGTGTTCTCGGCTCGATCAAGGAGATCAAGGCCGACGGCGGCAATCTCGTACTGACGCTCAGCGAAGGCAATGCCGACATGCCGTTGCTGCTGTCGGACTACCACCTGGTCATCCAGCCGAACGGCGGCGTCGACGATCCTCTCGCCTCGATCGGCACCGGCCCATACAAGATGACGAGCTTTGAGCCCGGCGTCCGCGCCACCTTCGAAAAGAACAAGGACGACTGGCGCACCGACCGCGGCTATGTGGATTCGATCGAAATCATCGGCATGAACGACGCTACCGCCCGCATCGCGGCCCTGTCGTCCGGCCAGGTGCACTATATCAACCGCGTCGACCCGAAGACCGTCAATCTGCTGAAGCGCGCCCCGAACGTCGAGATCCTCTCGACCGCCGGCCGCGGCCACTACGTCTTCATCATGCATTGCGACAAGGCGCCGTTCGACAACAACGACCTGCGCCTCGCCCTCAAATACGCCATGGACCGCGAGACCATGGTGGAGAAGATTCTCGGCGGTTACGGCAAGGTCGGCAACGACTTCCCGATCAACAGCACTTATGCGCTGTTTCCCGAGGGCATCGAGCAGCGTGTTTACGATCCTGACAAGGCCGCGTTCCACTACAAGAAGTCGGGCCATAGCGGTTCGGTGCTTCTGCGCACCTCCGAAGTCGCCTTCCCCGGCGGTGTCGATGCAGCCGTCCTCTACCAGGAAAGCTGCAAGAAGGCCGGCATCGAGATCGAGGTCAAGCGCGAACCGGGCGACGGCTACTGGACCAACGTCTGGAACGTCCAACCCTTCTCGACCTCCTACTGGGGTGGCCGTCCGACCCAGGACCAGATGTATTCCACCGCCTATCTCTCGACGGCGGACTGGAACGACACCAAGTTCAAGCGTCCTGACTTCGACAAGCTGTTGCTGGAGGCCCGCTCCGAACTTGATGAAGCCAAGCGCAAGGACATGTATCGCAACATGGCGATGACGGTGCGCGACGAAGGTGGGGTCATCCTGCCGATGTTCAACGATTTCGTGAACGCCTCCACCAAGCAGGTGAAGGGTTATGTCCACGACATCGGCAACGACATGTCGAACGGTTACGTCGCGACCCGCGTCTGGCTGGACGCCTGAGGGCATGGGGGCGTTTGCCCCTCCGATCTCCAACGAAGCCTGGACCGGGGGATGAAAACCCGCGGTCCTCCCGACGTTTTAGCGCGAGGTCCTCGCCATGACCAATCCTGCCCCAAGCAATATCTTGCCCGGCCTCGGGTTTCGGCAGCGTTTTCCGCTGCTTGCCCTTATCCTCGAGCGCTTCTTGCTCAGTATCGTCCTGCTCTTTGCCGTTTCCATCGTGATCTTCGGCGGCCTTGAAGCCCTGCCCGGCGATTTTGCCACCACCTATCTCGGCCAGTCGGCGACACCGCAGGCCGTCGCCAATATTCGAGAGGATCTCGGGCTGAATCGTCCAATCACGACGCGCTACGTCGAGTGGCTCGGCAACGCCGTCCAGGGTGACTTCGGCACCTCCTGGGCCAGCAAGAATTCGGTGAGCGAACAGATCGGCAAGCGCCTTGGCAATTCGCTCTTCCTGGCGGGTTTCGCGGCCGTGATATCGGTGCCGCTCGCCGTTGGGCTCGGCATGCTGTCGGTGCATTTCCGCAACCGCCTGCCGGATAAGATCATCAACGTCATCTCGCTTGCGGCGATCTCGCTGCCGGAATTCTTCGTCGGCTACCTGCTGATCCTGTTCTTCGCGGTCAAGTTCGGCGTGGCCACCTTTCCGGCGACGGTCTATGACAGCATGGGTTTCGTCGAGCGGTTGAAGGCAATCGCGCTGCCGACGGCGACCCTCGTGCTCGTCGTACTCGCGCATATGATGCGCATGACGCGCGCAGCAATCCTCTCCGTCATGTCGTCGGCCTATATGGAGACCGCAGAGCTGAAGGGACTCAGCGCCTTCCGGTCGATCGTCAAGCATGCCGCCCCCAATGCGCTCGCGCCGATCATCAACGTCATCGCATTGACGCTTGCCTATCTCGTGGTCGGTGTCGTCGTTGTCGAAGTGGTCTTCGTCTATCCCGGCATGGGGCAGTACATGGTCGATGCGGTCACCGTGCGCGACATGCCCGTCGTGCAAGCCTGCGGCCTGATCTTCGCGGCTGTCTACATCTTCCTCAACATGACGGCCGATATTCTCGCGATTATCGCCAATCCCAGGCTGAGGCATCCAAGATGAGATTGAGAGACATCCCCATCACCGCCTGGATCGGCATGGCCGGTATCGCCATCGCCTTCATCTTCGCAATCTTCGCACCATGGATCGCTCCTTATGGCGAGACGCAGGTCGTCGGCGACGTCTGGCAGATGCCGGATGATCAATATATCTTCGGCCTCGACAATCTCGGCCGCGACATCTTCTCGCGGCTGATCTACGGCGCACGCACGACGCTGGTGGTCGCTTCCGCCGCCACCGTCATCTCCTTCTCGCTCGGCATCATCCTGAGCTTCACCGCCGCCGTCTCGCGCGGCGTGGTCGACACCGTCCTCTCACGCTTCAACGATCTGATGATGTCGATCCCGACGCTGATCTTCGCGCTCGTGGTTCTTGCGGTGCTGCCGCAGAATATCGTCGTGCTGATCCTTGTCATGGCGATCCTCGATTCCACCCGCGTCTACCGTCTCGGCCGCGCCGTGGCGCTCGATGTCGCGGTGATGGAATTCGTCGAGGCTGCGACGCTGCGCGGCGAAGGCAAGCTCTGGATCATCTTCCGCGAAATCCTGCCGAACACGCTGTCGCCGCTGCTTGCCGAATTCGGCTTGCGCTTCGCCTTCTCGATCCTGTTCCTCTCGACGCTTTCCTTCCTCGGCCTCGGCATTCAGCCGCCCGCGGCCGATTGGGGCGGCATGGTCAAGGACAACAAGGACGGCATCATCTTCGGTATCTCGGCAGCGCTGGTGCCGGGCACCGCGATCGCGACACTTGCCGTCTGCGTCAATCTCGTCGTCGACTGGCTCCTGAAACGCACATCCAGCCTCAAGGGAGGGCGCGGCGATGCCTGAGCTTCTTTCCGTTCGCAATCTGAAGATCGAAGCGACCAGCTATCCGCCGGGCGAACCGCCCAGGCGGGTGACGATCGTCGACGGCGTTTCCTTCGACCTGCAGAAGGGTAAGGTTCTCGGCCTCATCGGGGAATCGGGCGCCGGCAAGTCGACGATCGGCCTTTCCGCGCTTGCCTATGGCCGGGGCGGCGCCGAAATCACCGGCGGCGAGGTGCGGCTCGACGGCACCGATATCCTGGCGCTCGGCAAGAACGGCATCCGTAAAATTCGCGGCGCCCGGGTCTGCTATGTCGCGCAGTCGGCGGCGGCCGCCTTCAATCCGGCGCACAGGCTCGGCGATCAGGTGATCGAAGCGTCGGTCAAGCATGGTTTGATGAGCAAAGACGAGGCGCGCAAACGGGCGCTTTATCTGTTCGGGGTTCTCGGCCTGCCCAATCCCGAAACCTTCGGCGAGCGCTTTCCCCACCAGGTCTCCGGCGGCCAGCTGCAGCGCGCGATGACGGCGATGGCGCTCTGCTCCAACCCCGAACTCATCGTCTTCGACGAGCCGACGACAGCGCTTGATGTCACCACGCAGATCGACGTGCTGGCGGCGATCAAGCATGCCATCGAGGAAACGCACACGGCCGCCCTCTACATCACCCATGACCTTGCCGTCGTCGCCCAGATTTCGGACGACATCATGGTCCTGCGTTATGGCAAGCAGGTAGAATATGGCAGTGTCCAGCAGATCATCGAGGCGCCGCGGGAGGACTATACCCGCGCTCTCGTCAATGTCAGGCAGGCCTACCGCGAGGAAGCCGCCGACCAGTCCACGGCACTTCTTAAGGTCGAAAATGTCAGCGCCGAATATTCCAACGGCTTCAAAGTGCTGCACGATGTCACGCTGCACGTGCCGAAGGGGCAGACGCTCGCGGTCGTCGGCGAATCCGGTTCCGGCAAATCGACCCTGGCGCGCGTCATTACCGGCCTGTTGCCGCCGAGCAGCGGGCGCATCGTCTTTGACGGCAAGCCGCTGATGCCGGGTCTGAAGAGCCGGCCGAACGACGATCTGAGGCGAATCCAGCTGATCTACCAGATGGCCGATACGGCGATGAACCCGCGCCAGACGGTCCGCGACATCATCGGCCGCCCGCTGACCTTCTATTATGGTCTGAGAGGTGCCGAGAAAACTGCGCGGGTGAAGGAACTGCTCGATCAGATCGAGATGGGCAAGGGCTTCGTCGATCGCTACCCGGCCGAACTCTCCGGCGGGCAGAAGCAGCGCGTGGCGATCGCGCGAGCGCTTGCCGCCAAGCCGGAACTCATCCTCTGCGACGAGCCGACCTCGGCGCTCGATCCGCTGGTGGCGGAGGGTATCCTCAAGCTGCTGCTGCGCTTGCAAGAAGAAGAGCAGCTGTCCTA
Source organism: Rhizobium leguminosarum (assembly GCF_001679785.1). Classification (NCBI taxonomy): domain Bacteria; kingdom Pseudomonadati; phylum Pseudomonadota; class Alphaproteobacteria; order Hyphomicrobiales; family Rhizobiaceae; genus Rhizobium; species Rhizobium leguminosarum. The sequence continues at coordinate 212,578 of NZ_CP016291.1, read as the reverse complement.
CGTCTTCATTACCCACGACATCGCAATCGTCCGGGCGATCGCCGACAGCGTGGCGGTGATGCATCGCGGCCAGCTGGTGCGGTTCGGTCCGAAATCGACGGCGCTGTCGCCGCCGTTTGACGATTACACCGATCTGCTGTTGAAATCCGTGCCGGAAATGGAAATCGGCTGGCTGGAACGGGTGCTTGCCACGCGCCGCATGGAGAGCGCCGGTAACTGACCTGACGGGGGCGGAACCCTCGTCTCATGAAATGTGCATCAAGGAATGAGCATGATCTCGCGCGGCTTCACCACCATCGAGAATGAATGGATTATACTGAAGGATGGGACGCGGCTTGCCGCGCGCATCTGGATGCCGGATGGCGCTAGCGAAGATCCCGTTCCCGCCGTTTTCGAATTCCTGCCCTATCGCAAGCGGGACGGGACCAGTCTGCGGGACGAGTCGACCTATCCGGTATTCGCGGCCGCAGGCATTGCCGGCGTGCGTGTCGATATCCGCGGATCCGGAGAATCCGACGGGGTCATCGACGGCGAATATACCGAAAGCGAGCTTGCCAATGCCTGCGAGCTGATCGCCTGGATTGCCGCGCAGCCATGGTCGAACGGCGCGGTCGGCATGATGGGCATTTCCTGGGGCGGCTTCAACAGCCTGCAGGTCGCAGCATTGCGCCCGCCGGCGCTGAAGGCCGTCATCTCGATCGCCTCGACCGTCGACCGATACAACGACGACATCCACTACAAGAACGGCTGCCATCTCTCCGCCCAGCTCTCATGGGCGGCGACGATGCTTGGCTACCAGTCGCGGCCGCCCGACCCCGCGCTTGTCGGCGAGCGCTGGAAGGAAATGTGGCTGGAACGCCTGGCAGGCGAACCCTTCTTCATGGAGGAGTGGCTGGCCCATCAGCGGCGCGATGATTTCTGGCGTCATGGCTCGATCTCGGAGGATTTTTCGAGCGTGGAAATCCCGGCGCTGGTCATCGCCGGCTGGGCTGACGGCTATCGCAATACGCCTCTGATGGCGGTCGAAGGCCTGGGCGACAGGGCAAAGGCGCTGATCGGCCCCTGGGTCCACAAGTATCCGCATTTCGCCTGGCCGAAGCCGCGCACCGATTTTCATGGCGAAGCGATCGCCTGGTGGAACAAATGGCTGCGGGGGGAGGACAATGGGATCGACAGGCTGCCGCAGGCCCGCGCCTATATTCTCGATGCCATCCGCCCTGCGCCGCGACGCGACAGCGATCCGGGTTTCTGGATCGCCAAGGATCTCTGGTCGCCGCCGCAGATGCAGTGCTTCTATGTCGAGCAGTTCGGCAAGTTGACGGAAGGCATGCCGATTCCGCACGCGCCCGAACATCCCGTCTATCTCCGCTCTCCGCTCGACACCGGGACGGCATCGGGTGAATATTTCACGCTGAAACCCGATGCGGAAATGGCGATCGATCAACGCTCGGACGATGCCGGCTCGCTAGTCTTCGATTCGATGCCGCTTACGAGGGATCACGACTATCTCGGCCGGCCGGTGCTGACACTTGGCCTGCGCTCCCGGGCGGCAAACGGAAATCTCTGCGCCCGGCTCGTCGATGTCCATCCCGATGGCACGGCAACGCGTGTCGCCTTCGGCGTTGTCAATCTTACCCACCGCGACGGCAATGCCGATCCCAAGCCGCTGATGCCAGGCGAGACGGTGTCGATCCGGCTCGTGCTCGATACTTGCGGTTACCGCTTCCGCAAGGGGCATCGCATCCGCCTTTCGCTTTCCACCGCATATTGGCCGATGATCCTGCCGCCGCCTGATGACGAAGGCATCGAGGTCGATATCGCGGCGCTCGGCCTGGGGCTGCCGGTGCTCGGCGAGCACCAGCGGATCGACATTAAGGAACCGGCCAATCCCGATCCCCTGCCGAAATACATCGAGCACGCGGCCGCCGTAACGAAGCGGCAGGTCGTCCGCGACCTCTCAGCCGCCCGAACGGACTATCACATCCACGAGGATACGGGGCTCACCGAACACCCTGAGACAGGTCTCTCGACCCGGCAATCGCGGGAAGAAGTCTGGTCGATTTCACCCGATAATCCCCAGTCGATGACCGGGACCTCGACCTGGACCTGCGACATGCGCCGCCCCGGCTGGTTCGCCCGGACGGTGGCGACCGCACGGATTGCCTGCACCCGGACCGATTGGATCATCAGCGCTGTCGTCACCGCCTTCGAGGACGACGTGCAGATCTTCGAAAAGGTCTTTGCGGAAAAGCGGATCGCGCGTGACCTGATGTGATCGTTAGGCCATTGCCAAACGCCGGACGGCCTCGCAGACGGCGCGGAAGCCATCGCGTGCGCCATCGCTCATGTGGCGGGCGCGGAGCCAGGCGTGCACCATCTGCGGCTCCTCCCGGAACCAGACTTCAACGCCCTCCGCGGCGAGCCGGGCGGCATAGTGCCGGCCGTCGTCCCGGAGGGGATCGAAATAGGCGACCGTGATGAAGGCCGGCGGCAGTCCGGTAAGCGAAGCTGCCTGCAGCGGCTCGGCGATCTCATTGCCTGCCGGCGCCTGCAGCATCTCACGATAATAAGCGACATCCGCCGTCGTCAGTCCCGGCGCTGCAGCCATTTCGGCATAGGAACCCGCATCGAGGTTCCCGCTGAGCGTCGGGTAGATCAGAACTTGGCCGACGACTCCGGACAGGCCCTCGTCGCGCGCGCGCAATGCAAGGCCCGCCGCCAGATTGGCCCCGGCGCTGTCGCCGATCAACACGACCTTGCTGTTGGCGGAAAGCAGATGCTTCAATACGGTAAAGCCGTCATCCGTCTGCGCCGGCCAGCGATATTCAGGGGCCAGCCGGTAATCGACCGAAACAAGTTCCGCGCCGGCAAAATCGGCGATCTCGGCGCAGATGGCATGATGGCTCTCGAGCGAACCGACAACGAAGCCGCCGCCATGAAGATAGAGCAGAATGGTGCGCGTGCCGATTTTCCGTGGACGGTAACGCCGGATCGGTATGCGCTGGAGCATGCCGTCCGCAAAGATCATCTCCGGGGGCAGCGGGCGGTCGAAACGCGCGCAGAGAGCGTCGTACCAATGTCGCTGCTGTTCGATCGATGCTTGAACGGCGTCTGGCGGATAGAAGGAATCGCAAATCGCGAGAAACTGCAGGATGCCCCTTTCGGTGGGGACAGGCGGTTGAGCGGACATGGAGGTCCTTTCGCGATTTGGGAGATGACAGATCATGTCCCTGGCCGACTCTGTCCTCATCATGCGCCTTTGCGACGGGGACGATCTGTCTGGCCGCGACCCATGGATGTCGCGGCTTTCAAAATTCGCGATAATTTTTTCATCGCCGACCCAAGGAAAGCCATCCGAGAAACGTCTCAATCTCGAAATAGCGTCTTGCTTGGTAGCATGGGGTAGGTGCGGAATTGGACGCGGAGCTCATAGAACGAGCGCAGGTCGGCGACCGGGAGGCCTTTGAGCAACTGGTGTCGCGCCATTATGAATTCGTCCATGCGACGGCGTGGCGGTGGTCGGGCAGTTCCACCGACGCCGACGACATCGCCCAGGAGGTCTGCGTCAAGCTCGGCGCGGCGATCCGCAGCTTTCGCGGCGCCAGCCGCTTCAGGACATGGCTCTATACCCTGACGCTGAACGCTGCCCGCGACCATAGACGCAAGCTTGCACGAGAGGCGCAGACATTCCGCGCTTACGCCGCCGAACCGCAGCAGGATGCGCCGGCCGGAAATGACGACGAGCTATCGAGCGAATTATGGGCAGCCGTGCGCGCCTTGCCGGAAAGGCAATGCGACGCGGTGCTGCTCGTTTACGGCGAAGGTCTCAGTCATTCTGCCGCCGCCGATGTCATGGGCTGCTCGGAGGCGACCGTGTCCTGGCAGGTTCATGAGGCGCGCAAGAGGCTGAAGGCCGTGCTCGGCAAGGAAGAGGTATGACCGTGGACAAGGAACTCGAAAAGCTCTCCCGCCTGACACCGCCGGCCGCGACGTCGGAGGCGCGTGCGCGTGCGCTTGCTGCCGCGATGCAGGCCTTCGACACCGCAGAAAATAATGCGCCGGCCGCCCAAGGAAATGCGAAAGGCTGGCGTCAAAGCTCCATCATCAACTGGATATGGAGCCCTGTCGTGAACAAGAAATTCCTCGCCGGTTCAGCCCTTGCGACACTGCTCGTCATTCCCGCCGCCGGCTATCTCGCGATCGAGCTGACCCGCAACCAATTGCCAATCGTCGACCAGACTGAGATCGCCGGTAACCTTTCGAAGAATAACGCGCCGAAACCGATCGACGAAGCGGCGCGCCAGTCTGCGAAACCCATTACGGTTGTGCCTCAGCTTCGGCCGGCAATCCCCGAAACGAGCGGACTTGCCGAACAACCCGCTGCTGACAGCGCGCCAGCTTTGCAGGACAAGGAGCAGCAAGCCGCCGCGAAATCGGCTGCGTCGCAGCTCCCTGATTTCAGCGCCGACGAGATATCCACTCTCCTGAATAAATCGGAAGGTTCTGCCGCTGCACTCGGAGGGGCCAAACGCTCCGTGCCTGCCGCTCCCGGCATCGCCCCCCAGCAGCAGTTTGCCGAACCGATGGCCGCCATCGCCCCTTCGCCTGCTCCGCCTGCGGAGGGGCGCGTGCAGATGCAGCTCGATCCCAATCGCGAGCGGTTTGCCAATGCGGCGGCCAATCCGATCAAGAGCGTCGCGACGGATCCGGTTTCGACCTTCGCCGCCGACGTCGACAGCGCGTCCTATGCCTTCGCCCGCCGGTCGTTGACCGGCGGGACGATGCCCGATCCGCAATCGGTTCGGGTCGAGGAGATGATCAATTATTTCCCCTATGACTGGCCGGGCCCTGACAATCCCGACCAGCCGTTCAAGGCGACGGTGACTGTCATGCCGACCCCGTGGAACCACGACACGGAATTGATGCATGTGGCGATCAAGGGCTATGACATCGCGCCGGCGACCACGCCGCACGCCAATCTGGTCTTCCTGATCGACGTGTCGGGCTCGATGGACGAGCCGGACAAGCTGCCGCTGCTGAAGAGCGCCTTCCTGCTCCTCGTCAACAGGCTGAAACCCGACGATACCGTCTCGATCGTCACCTATGCCGGCAATGCCGGCACGGTGCTCCAGCCGACACGCGTGGCGGAGAAATCGAAGATCCTGTCGGCGATCGACAGGCTGGAGCCCGGAGGTTCGACTGGCGGCGCAGAAGGCATCGAGGCGGCCTATGACCTTGCCAAACAGGCCTTTGTCAAGGACGGCGTCAACCGGGTGATGCTGGCGACCGATGGCGACTTCAATGTCGGCCCGTCGAGCGATGAGGATTTGAAGCGCATCATCGAGGAAAGACGCAAGGACGGTATCTTCCTCACTGTTCTCGGTTTCGGGCGGGGCAATCTCAACGATTCTCTGATGCAGACGCTGGCGCAGAACGGCAACGGCAGCGCCGCCTATATCGACACCTTGGCCGAGGCGCAAAAGACGCTGGTCGAAGAGGCCGGATCGACGCTGTTTCCGATCGCCAGCGACGTCAAGTTCCAGGTCGAGTTCAACCCGGAACGGATCGCCGAATACCGCTTGATCGGCTACGAGACGCGGGCGCTGAACCGCGAGGATTTCAACAATGACCGCGTCGATGCCGGCGATATCGGCTCCGGCCACAGCGTCACGGCGATTTACGAGATTACGCCCAAGGGAAGCCCCGCGGTGATGAATGACGACCTGCGTTATGGCGCAGCCAATAAGGTGCCGGCCGACACCGCCGACAGCACCCGTCAAGGCGAGCTTGCCTTCGTCAAGATGCGCTACAAGCGGCCGGGAGAGGACAAGAGCGCTCTCATCACCACCCCTGTTAATGACGGCAACGCGGTCGCCACCATCGATGCCGCGCCGCAGGATGTCCGCTTCTCGGTGGCCGTCGCCGCCTTCAGTCAGAAACTGAGCCGCATCGCCGCTCTCGACTCGTATTCCTACCAGGCGATTGCCGATCTCGCCGCGGCATCACGGGGGACTGACACCTTCGGCTACAGGTCGGATTTCCTCAGCCTCGTTCGTTTGGCGGACGGCCTCAGCCAACGATGAGGCAAGACGTAAAAGCCGCGCCAAACGAGAGGCCGTCCCGGAAGGCGGCCTCTTTTCGGCGTTATCCCAGTCTCGACCCGTTGGCGGTGAGATAAACAGCGTAGAGAGACGTGCTCGCGGTGATGAACAGGCGATTCAATTTCTCTCCGCCGAAAGCAACATTGGAGACGCCCTCAGGAATATGGATCTTGCCGATCAACGTTCCATCCGGATCGTAAGCGTGCACACCATCGCCGGCGCTCGTCCATATCCTGCCCTTCCGATCGACGCGAAAACCATCGAACAGACCTGCAGTACATTCTGCGAAAACGCCGAGATCACTCAGCCTTCCCTCATTCGAGACTGCGAGCTTTCTAATATGACGCGGACCGCCGGACAGGTGTGTTGCCCCGGTGTCGGCGATATAAAGCACTGTCTCATCGGGGGAGAAAGCCAGCCCGTTCGGCTTGACGAAATCGGACGCCACTTGATCGGTCGTGCCTGATGCCGGATCATGCCGGTAGACGTGGCATCCGCCGATTTCTTCTGTGCCGTAGTCGCCCTCATAATCGTGGAGGATGCCGTAGCTCGGGTCGGTGAACCAGATGGTTCCATCGGACTTGACGGTGACGTCGTTTGGAGAATTGAGCCGCTTGCCTGCAATTCGATCGGCCAGAACGGTGATCCTGCCGTCGAATTCCGTCCGTGTGACACGGCGCGTCAGATGCTCGCAGGTGATCAGCCGGCCCTGATTGTCGACGGTATTGCCATTCGAATTGTTGCTGGGCGAACGAAATACCGACGTCTGCCCGCTGGTATCGTCGTAGCGCATCATCCGGTTGTTGGGGATATCCGAAAAAACCAGATAACGCCCGGCGGCAAACCAGGCTGGCCCCTCCAGCCAGCGGCCGCCGGTCCAAAGCCGCTCGACGCGGGCGTGACCGACGAAGCAGCTTTCAAAGCGAGGGTCGAGAACCTCAAACCCCGTCCCGTCAATTTGCCCGAACATGATGCTCCTCCATTTTTGCTGAAATTGTTATCGATATCATATTGCCGTGTTTTGACGGCTTCGTACAGATGCCCGATCTGGTGGCGTTTGCGAAAATTCCTAGAGAATGGTGGTTTCTGGGCACTGGAATGGTGTATTGCTGTAATAATATCGATTGTAGGATGATAGCGATAACTTTATCGTTACGAATTACCCAATCAGGAAGCCTTGTGAAAGCGGAGACCAGTGAAAAACGAGGATGAGCCGAAAGACAAACGTCTCAAGCCGGGAGACGCTCAAAAGCTGACGATGGCGGAGGTCGCCAAATATGTCGGCGTTTCTGCCATGACCGTTTCGCGTGCCTTTCGCCAGGATGCGAGCGTTTCCGAGGAGACTCGGAAGCGCATCATGGAGGCCGTCGACGCACTCGGCTATGTGCTCGACCTGTCTGCCGGCAGTCTTTCGTCGAGGCGGAGCGGCTTCATCGCTGCCCTGGTGCCCTCGATCAACAATTCGAATTTTTCCGACACCGCCCGCGGCATGACCGATGCGCTGCAGAATACCGGCCTTCAGCTCCTTCTCGGCTATACCGACTATTCGGCGGAGAAGGAAGAAGAGCTGATCGAGGCGATGCTGCGCCGCCGGCCTGAAGGCATCATCCTGACCGGTGGTTCGCACACGGCGCGCGCGCGGCGCATGCTGGCAAAAGCCGGCATTCCCGTTGTCGAGACCTGGGAGCTTCCGGAAAATCCGATCAATCAGGTCGTCGGCTTTTCCAACAGCGAGGCGATGGCCCTGCTGGTGCGGACGCTTGCCAGTCAGGGATATCGGAAGTTCGGCTATATCGGTGGAACGACGGCGCGCGATACGCGCGGCAGCCAGCGGCGAAGCGGTTTCCAGAGAACAGTCGAAGAACTCGGCCTCGGACCGGGACGAATGATTTCCTTCGGCGTGCCGCCCATCACCATGGAACAGGGCGGCCAGGCGGTCGTCAGCCTGCTGGAGCGCTGGCCGGACACGGAAGTGGTTCTCTGCGTCTCCGACCTTTCGGCCTTCGGGGCCATCATGGAATGCACGCGCAGGGGCATGAAGGTTCCGCGGGACATCGCCATTGCCGGTTTCGGCGATTACGAGATCTCGTCCATATGTCATCCGCGCATCACCACCATCAATGTGGACTGTTACGGCATCGGTCGTCAGGCCGCCGCCCGCCTGCTGGATGCCCTCCATACCGGCGAGGCGACTGGCGATGAGATCACATTGACGAGCTATAAGGTTGTCTTGCGCGAAAGCACGGATCGTAACGGCGCGCCAACCGCTTGAGTACTGCAGCGCCGCGTGTCTTTTCAGACGCGCGGCGCTGTAAAACTTTGAATGGCTGGATAATTTTATCCTCAAATCGATTCCGATTTAAGGAGTGGTGCAGTCGGTCAGAAAGCGATCTGGACTTTCATGGACTTGCTGCGGTCGCTCGCCAATTCGAAGGCGGCAACGGCCTCTTCGATCCCAAAGACACTCGTCAGCAACGGCTTCAGATCGACTCGACGCGCGTTGATCAGTTCGACGGCGAGCGCAAATTCCTCGTGAAAACGGAATGTCCCGCGCATCTCGATTTCCTTCGCAACGATCATGTTTTGCGGAATGGAAACATCGCCGCCAAGGCCGAGCTGCACGAGAATAGCGCGGGGTTTAAGCGTCTCCAGGCCTGCGCGCACGGCTTTCTCATTGCCCGACGCCTCGAACATGACATCGAAATATCCCTTTTCGGCACTGTAGGCCGCAAGGTCGGAAGCATGCGTGGCAACGTTGATGGTTTGGTCGGCGCCGCTGGTGCGGGCAATCGCCAGAACGCTGTCGGTCACGTCGGTCGCGACGATCTCACGGGCGCCGAGGACGCGCGCCGCGACGATCGCCAACATCCCAATGGGGCCGCAACCGGTGACAAGCACCCGTTTGCCGAGCAGCGACCCGGCGCGGTTTGCCGCATGCAGCGTCACGGCAAAGGGCTCGGCAAAGGCTGCCTCATGGATGGAAATGCCGTCCGTAACCTTGTGGCACTGCCAACGCTCTGCCACCAGCCGCTGGCGAAAACCGCCCTGAATATGCGGCATCGGCATGGCGCTGCCGTAAAACCGCATGTTGAGGCAGTGGTTTTGCTGTCCTTTCAGGCAATATTGGCAATGGTTGCACGGCCGGCTCGGGGAAACCGCGACACGGTCTCCGACGGCAAGATCGTCGACGCCGGAGCCCAGCGCCTTGACCGTGCCGGCGATCTCATGGCCAAGGATCATCGGTTCGCGCAGGCGAACAGTGCCAAACCCGCCATGATTGTAATAATGCAGATCGGAACCGCATATGCCGCCGGCTTCGATGGCAATCTCCACCTGCCCGGCGCCCGCAACCTCCGGCTCGCGCTCTTCGATCCTGAGATCCTTGGCGGCATGAATGACGATGGCTTTCATATCGGGACCCTCACACGACGGGAGTTGGAAGCGGGTGACCCGCAAAATGCGCAGCGAGATTATCTCTGACCAGTTGGCCCATGGCCTTGCGGGTCTCGACAGTGCCAGAGCCGTGATGGGGCTGCAACACGACGTTTTGGAGGGTCAGGAAACGTGCATCGATCTTGGGTTCGTTCAGGAAGACGTCAAGGCCCGCAGCCTGAATGGTGCGGTCTTGAAGGGCTGCGATCAGCGCCTCTTCGTCGACGGTCGTTCCGCGCGAAACATTGATCAAGATGCCTTTCGGGCCGAGTGCTTCAAGCACTTCAGCGTTGATGATCTTCATGGTCGCCTCCCCACCGGGGACGATGACGATCAGAAAATCGGCCCAACCGGCAAGCGCGATCAGGTCGGGCTCGTAGGTGTAGGCAACATCCTGGTGATCATGGCGGGCGAAATAGGAGATGTCGCAGCCGAAAGCGGCAGCCCTTCCGGCGATCGCCTTGCCGATCCGCCCCATGCCGGCGATCCCCACCTTCTTGCCCGAGACGCGCGTCACCAGCGGCATGGCAACGCTGCCCCATTGACCGGAGCGGACGAAAACATCGGCCTGCGGGACCTGCCTTGCCGTCGCAAGCAGCAGTCCGATGGCGATATCGGCGACATCTTCGGTGAGCACATCAGGGGTGTTGGTGACGCGAATGCCGTTGGCGCGGGCATAGGACAAGTCGATGGCGTCGGTGCCGACGCCGTAACAGGAGACAATTTCCAGTTTCGGCAATTGCGCCATCAACTCTGCGGACGCTCCGAGTTCGCCACGGGTCGCTATGGCGCGGATATCCTTGCCGACCCTGGAGATCAGCTCCTGCCGGTCTGCCGCTTCCCAGAGGCGATGGATGTGGTAGGTCGCCTCCAGATCCACCATGTCCCATTCCGGATAAGCTCCGGTCATCAAGATTTCTACCTCAGGCATTCCGTTTTCCATCCCGCATTTTGACAGTTGATTATGTTATCGATAACATATAATTCGGAAAAGGGATGTCAAGTGAGTTTCACCGTCAGCGGCAGCGTAAGCCGTCGCCCGCGGCGAGACCGGAGGAGTGATTTGCATGAAGAACTTGTTTGATCTTACCGGACGGCGCGCCCTGATCACCGGCTCGAGCCAGGGGATCGGCTATGCCCTGGCCGAAGGCCTGGCGCAGTATGGCGCCGAGGTGATCATCAACGGCCGCACACCCGAAACCGTCAAACGCGCGGTCGAGAGCCTCAAGGATCAAGGCCTGTCTGCCCATGCGGCGATCTTCGACGTGACCAGCAAGGATGCCGCCAAAGAAGGCATAGACGCGATCGAATCCGATATCGGGCCGCTCGACATCCTGATCAACAATGCCGGCATGCAGTTTCGCACGCCGCTGGAAGATTTCCCGGCGGACAAATGGGAGCTGCTGCTAACCACGAATATTTCGAGCGTGTTTTATGTCGGCCAGGCGGCGGCCAAACCCATGATCGCCCGCGGGCAGGGCAAGATCATCAACATTGCTTCCGTGCAAAGCGAACTGGCGCGCCCCGGCATTGCTCCCTATACGGCGACCAAGGGCGCGGTGCGCAATCTTACCCGCGGCATGTGCGCCGACTGGGCCAAGTACGGCCTGCAGATCAATGCGATTGCGCCGGGCTATTTCAAGACGCCGCTCAATCAGGCGCTTGTCGACAATCCCGAGTTCTCGTCCTGGCTCGAGAAGCGAACGCCGGCCGGACGCTGGGGCAATGTCGAGGAACTGGTCGGCGTCGCCGTTTTCCTGTCGGGCCGGGGCTCGTCCTTCATCAACGGGCACACGCTTTATGTCGACGGCGGCATCACGACCTGCCTCTGATAGAGACGAGACCATGGATTTCGAGAAAAAGGCGCCACCTCTGGCCGTCGTCGTCATGGGCGTCAGTGGCTGCGGTAAATCTTCGGTTGGAGAGCATCTCGCAGCTCGAAACGGCGTGCCGTTTCTGGAGGGCGACCAGCTCCACCCGGCTCAAAACGTCGAGAAGATGGCGCAGGGCATACCGTTGACCGACGACGACCGCCTGCCGTGGCTCGACCGGATCGGCGAGGAAATAAGGACCGCGCAAAAAGTATCGCAAGGGCTGGTGATTTCCTGTTCGGCGCTGAAGAGAAGCTATCGGGACAGGTTGAGTCAAGCGGCGGACGGGCATCTCGCCTTTGTTTTCCTGGAAGGATCCCGCGACCTGTTGCTGTCGCGGATGCAGGCCCGTCAGGGCCATTTCATGCCCGCGACTTTGCTCGACAGCCAGTTGCAGACGCTGGAGCCGCCGACCGGTGAAGCTAATGTCGTGACGGTGGCGATCGATAATGCGTTGGATGATATTGTGGCACTGGCTTGCAAGGGACTGAGCGGCATGGCCGTCAAGGGAGGAGATTATCATGCAGGATGACTACAGAGCAGATGTCGCCGTCATCGGTGCCGGCATCATGGGAACGGCGATCGTCACCCGATTGATCGAAACCGGGCATAAGGTATCGGTCTTCGACCTGGATACCGAAAAAGTTGCGGCTTTGCAGGCCAAGGGCGCGCGCGCGGCCGGCTCCGTGGAGGAAGCGGTCTCATGGTCGACGTTTTGCGTGCTCAGCCTCAATCACGCAAACATCGTCCGCGCTGTCGTCTTCGGCGAAAAGGGCGTTGCGGCGGCGGCGGATGCCGACAAGGTGCTGATCGATATGTCCTCGATCGACCCGGCCGACACGGCCGACATGGCGACGCGGCTGCGTCGAGAAACCGGCATGGCATGGGTGGATTGCCCGCTTTCCGGCGGCGTGCCAGGTGCGCTGAGCGGACGCCTGACGATTATGGCCGGCGGCAGCTCTGAGGATTTCGAACGGGCACGCGTGGTGATGCGGCATCTTGCCGCCAATTACACGCTGATGGGTGTATCCGGCGCGGGGCAGACCACGAAGCTGATCAATCAATTGTTTTGCGCCGTGCTGTTTCAGGCCGTCGCGGAGGCGGTCAAGCTCGCTGAAGCCGGCGGCGTCGATCCGGCCGCCATTCCGGCCGCCCTTGGCGGCGGCAGGGCGGACAGCCGCATATTGCAGGAATTCATGGCTAAATTCGCCGCCCGGGATTTCTCGCCGACAGGCAGAATCGACAACATGTTGAAGGACCTGGATTCGCTTCAAGCCTTTGCGCTGAAGACGAAGACGCCATTGCCGATGACCGGCTCTGTGGTCGAGATCCACCGCCTGCTCTGCGCTGCCGGGCTTGGGCCAAAAGACTCGGCCGAGATGATGCGCCTTCTCGATGGATTTCAGGCCGATTGACGTCAAACTCTCCGAGAAATTCGAGATCGTCATCTTTCCGCTTGACCATCCATAAATGTTATCGATAACATACGTCCATGAAAACCGCAGCTTTGGGAGGAGCCACAGTGGAAGCCAAGAGACTGCTGGAATTCCAGTCGATCACCAAGAGCTTCGGCGGCACGCAGGCGCTGCGCGACGTCTCGATCGACCTGCGCGAAGGAGAAATCCTCGCGCTGCTGGGAGAAAACGGCGCCGGCAAATCGACGCTCATCAAGACGCTTGCGGGCATCTACAAGCCCGATAGCGGCGACATCCTGTTTCGCGGCCAGAGCTACCACCATCGTCCCCCGAAGCCGAACGAGCGGCAGCCGGTTGCCTTCATCCACCAGGATCTCGGTTTGATTGAGTGGATGACGGTCGGCGAGAACATGGGCCTGTCGCAGGGCTTCTCGATGCGTCGCGGCCTGATCGATTGGAACAGGACACAGGCGCGCGCCAAGGAAGCCTTGAAACTGGTCGGCTGCGATTTTGATCCCACCACCCGGGTCTCGGCGCTGTCGCGCACCGAAAAGTCGCTTGTCGCCATTGCCCGTGCGCTTGCCGTCGAAGCCGACGTGCTGGTGCTCGACGAGCCGACGGCTAGCCTTCCCGCCGATGAAGTCGATCGGCTGTTTAATGCGATCCGTCCGTTGAAGGATCGGGGCGTCGGGATGATCTACGTTTCCCATAGGCTCGACGAAATCTTCCGGATTGCCGATCGGGTCGCCGTTCTGCGCGACGGATGCATGGTGGGACAGAAGCCCGTCAGCGAGACCAGCCCCGAGGAACTGGTGACGATGATCATCGGCCGCAGCGGCGACAGCCTCTTTTCCAAAACGGCGATCACGCCCGGCAAGGCGATCGTCGAGGTCCGCGATCTCGTCTGCGCCGGCACAGGCCCGATATCCTTCGATATCCGCGAGGGCGAGCTTCTGGGACTGGCTGGATTGCGCGGCGCCGGTCAGGAACGGATCGGCCGCGCCTTGTTTGGTTGCGAGCCCTTCAACGGCTCGGTTCTGCTGCATGACGAGGCCCCCGACCTTTCCAGCCCGCGAGGGGCAATGGCGTCGGGCATCGGCTTGATTGCCCGTGACCGGACAGAGGAATCCGTGGCGCTCTCGCTGTCCATTCGGGAAAATACCTATCTTAATCCGGGAGCCGTCGGGCGTGGGCTTTTGTCCTTCCTGTCGCCGCGCGGCGAAGCCGATCTTGCCCATAAGATCGGCCATTCCGTCGGCCTGCGACCGAACGACCCGGATCTGCCGGTGGAGGCCCTGTCGGGCGGCAATCAGCAAAAAGTGGTCGTCGGCCGCTGGCTGGCGACCGGCCGCAAGCTGCTCGTCGCGGAAGATCCGACCGCCGGCGTCGATATCGGCGCGCGTGCGGAGATCTACCGTCTGATCACCCAGGCGCTCGAGGCCGGTCTCGCGGTTGTCGTGGTGTCGACGGACTTCGAGGAAATCGCCCATATCTGCCACCGCGCGCTGGTTTTCTCGCGCGGGAAAATCGTCAGCGAACTGACTGGAAGCGCTCTGACGACGGAGGCGGTCATCACGGCCGCATCCGCATCGGAAGCCGCTTGAGCCATCGGGAGAACAGCCATGCAATCCATTGAATCCACGGCCCTGGAGCCGACCAAGAGCGAAATGGCCGGTCTGTCCACAGGACAGAAGATCGGACGCCTGATCCCGGTTTACGGGCTGGTGATCCTGACCGTCGGCCTGATCGTGATCTTCTCGATCCTTCTGCCCGATACGTTCCCGACCGTGTTGAATGTCCGCTCGATCGTGTCCGACAAGGCGATCATCGCGCTTCTATCGTTGGCTGCGATGATCCCGATGGCATCGGGTCGCATCGATCTGACCGTCGGCTATGGCATCGTGCTCTGGCACATTCTCGCCATCAGCCTGCAGACGGCCTACGGCCTGCCCTGGCCGGTCGCGGTCGTCATCGTGCTCGCGCTCGGCGTTCTGACCGGCTGCATCAACGGCCTGCTGGTCGAGGTCGCGAAGATCGACAGCTTCATAGCGACGCTCGGCACCGGAACCGTCCTATATGCGCTGGCCCTCTGGCACACCGGCGGCCGGCAGGTGGTCGGCGTCCTGCCTGATGGTTTCTATGCGCTGAACGGCACCATGCTGTTCGGCCTGCCGATCACCGGCTTCTACGTGCTGCTGATCGCCATCTGCATGTGGATCGTGCTCGAATACCTGCCGATCGGCCGTTATCTCTACGCCATCGGCGCCAATCCGAAGGCGGCGGCCCTCAATGGCATTCCGGTCCGCAAATTCGTGATCGGCGCATTCGTCACCTCGGGGCTGCTCGCGGCTCTGACCGGGGTCCTTCTCGCCTCGAAACTGCGCATCGGCCAGGCGAGCGTCGGCCTCGAATATCTGCTGCCGGCGCTTGTCGGCGCGTTCCTCGGATCGACGACGATCAAGCCTGGGCGGGTGAACGTCTGGGGCACCTTGATCGGCGTCATCATCCTGGCGGTCGGAATATCAGGAATTCAGCAATTCGGCGGGTCGTTCTTCGTCGAACCGCTGTTCAACGGCGTCACCCTGCTGATTGCCATCGGCATAGCAGGCTACGCCCAGCGCAAGCGCGGAGCTGTGAGGAGGATCACACCCGCATCCAAATGAGGATGCCGGCTGATCCCGGCATTTCATAACAAACAAAATGGAGGAGTGAACATGAAGCGCAGAACGTTATTGCAGGCAACGGTCGCAACCGTCGCCGTTATGCTCAGCATGCCGGCATGGGCCGATTCGATGGCCGACGCCAAAGCCGTGGTCGAAAAGTATGCTTCCAAGGTGAGCGCCTGGGATGGCCCGACGAGCGGCCCCAAGGGCGCTGCCGGAAAGAACATCGTCATTCTTGCCGGCGATATGAAAAACGGTGGCATCCTCGGCGTGGTCAATGGCGTTCAGGAAGCGGCAGGCGCGCTCGGCTGGACGGTGAAGGCGCTTGACGGCGCCGGCTCGATCGGCGGGCGGACCGCGGCTTTCGGCCAGGCCATGGCGCTGAAGCCGGATGGCATCATCATCAACGGCTTTGACGCGGTCGAGCAGAAGCCGGCGATGGAAGCAGCCAAGGCTGCCGGCATTCCGATGGTTTCCTGGCACGCTGCCTCGGCGGTCGGTCCGGTTCCCGAAGTCGGTGTCTTCGCAAACGTGACCACCGATGCGATGGAAGTGTCGAAGTCCGCGGCGGACTGGGCCTTTACCGATGCCGCCGGCAAGCCGGGCGTCATCATCTTTACCGACTCCACCTATGCGATCGCGATTGCCAAGGCCGATCGCATGAAGAAGGAGATCGAGGATCTCGGCGGCACGGTGCTCGAATATGTCGATACGCCGATCGCCGAAACCTCTCAGCGCATGCCGCAGCTAACCACGTCGCTTCTGCAGAAGTATGGCGCGAAGTGGACGCATTCGCTGGCGATTAACGACCTCTATTACGACTTCATGGGACCTTCGCTCGCCTCGGCCGGCATTGCCGGTGATGGAAAGCCGGTGAACGTTGCAGCCGGCGACGGTTCGGAGAGCGCCTATCAGCGTATCCGTGCCAAGCAGTTCCAGGCCGTCACCGTCGCCGAGCCGCTCAACCTCCAGGGCTGGCAGCTCGTCGACGAATTGAACCGCGCCTTTGCGGGTGCTCCATGGTCCGGCTACGTGTCGCCGCTCCATGTGGTGACCAGTGAGAACGTCGAGTTTGACGGTGGGCCGAAGAACAGCTTCGATCCCGACAACGGTTATCGCGATCAATACAAGAAAATCTGGGGCAAATAACCCTTCCAATCGGGGCGTATCGATCGATACGCCCCGATCTTACGACGCATCGGAAGCACGATGCGTAGATTCAAAGCGCTACAGCGTCCTTTGCGCGTCTAAAAAGACGCGCGGCGCTGTAGAGCACGCCAACATCGATCCAGCTCCGGCGAGTTTTGGAAAAGAGAACCTATGATCATTCGTTATGCTTTGTTTGAAGGCGAAATCCATCCCGGCAGAGAAGGGGAATTCCGCGAATTCGTGCGGCAGCGGCTCGTCCCTCTCTGGACGAAGTTTCCGGGCGCCGAGGAAATCCGGGTGCTGGATGGGATGGAGCGCGACGAAGGCGCCCCGATCTATGCCATGGCGCTCGCCATTCGCTATCCCGATATGGATGCGGTGAACGCGGCACTTCTCTCCGATGTGCGGTCGCAGAGCCGCGAGGTCACCGGCGAACTCCTGCAGCTCTTTACCGGCAAAGTGCATCATCATGTATTCGCGGCCAACGAATATGCACCGCATATTGCCTGACATAAGGCGATCCCGACGTCCGCGACGGCTTGGCGTCTGAAGGGCGGTCGCTGCGGTCCGCGCCCGGCCTTAAACAAAAGTAAGGGTTTGAACAAAGACCCGGAAAGCGCCCGCGGACGAACGTCCCAGGCGCTTTTTTCATGTCGGGACGCGCCGAGCATCCTTCGGACGCGCCGGATGCGATCGGTCCGGTTGCCCGACTTTTGAGGACAATTTTCCCTCAGCGCCACTTTCATTAAACTAAATAGTCTATCGATTTAGTAGATTATATTCCATCTTACCGTGCATCGCTCCTGCAATCAGCAATCCTAAACGGGAAGATCGACGATGACATTGGCAAAGACATTCAAAATTGCGTTGTTCAGTCTGCTTGGTCTCAGTGCCATTCACGGTCCGGCGGCAGCCCAGGCAGACGCTCCCCTGCTTCCCAAAGTGCCGCCGGGCACGGTGCTGACGGTCGGCGATCCGGTCACGCAGAAAGCGCTCGAAGTGTCCGGCCTGGGCAAGGAGCTCAGTTTCGAGGTCAAATGGGCCAATATCAGCGGCGGGCCGCAGACGTCGGAAGCTTTCCGCGCCCATGCACTCGATGTCGGGTCGGTGGCCGAGATCCCTTCGATCTTCGCCAACTGGAACAATCTGCCCGTCCGCAACATCGCCTATCGCGAACGCCGTGACCCGATCGCCAATCCCATCTACCGCTTCGGCATCGCGCCAGGCGCGGCCGTCAAGACGCTCGCGGACTTCCGCGGCAAGCGCATCGCCTTCAGCCCGGGTCAGGCACAGGGCACGCTCGTTCTACGCGCGCTGCACGCGGCAGGTCTGAAGAGCGGTGACGTCACCCTGGTGGAACTGCCGAGCACCAGTGACGTCTACCCGAAGGCATTGGCGAGCAAGCAGGTCGACATCGCGCCGCTCGGCGGCGTCTACATCAGGCGCTATATCACCCAATACGGGCCTGATGGCGCGACCCTCGTGGAACATGGCCTGCGCGACGATCCGAGCCATCTTTATGCGCCGCAATCGGTTCTGGACGATCCCGCCAAGGCGGCAGCTCTCGCCGAATATGTCGGCCTGTGGGCACGCGCCACCGAATGGGTGAACCGGAACCCGGATCTCTGGATCAAGGAATATTACGTCGGTCAGCAGGGGTTGAGCCAGGAGGACGGGGAATATCTCGTCAAGCTGACCGGCGAACAGGTCGTTCCCAGCGATTGGAGCGAAGTGAAGAAGCGCCACCAGGAAACCATCGACCTGCTGGCAGGCGAGCTCGGCTACAAGCCCTTCAATGTGGAGCAGATTTTCGACAATCGCTTCGAAAAGCTCGGCGCCGCGGCTTTGGCCAAGAGCCAGTAACGCTCGACACCCCTTCGGAGAGGAGATTTGAAGCATGGCAACCACTTGGGATGCAGATGAGGCGAAACTGTCGCGGTCGTCCGGCGGTAGAATTGTGCGGGCAGGTTCTCGCCTCGTAAACCCGGCTGGTTCCGCTGGCCCCCGAGCCCGGCGCAGGTTGGGCCCCGGACCGGCGATCCCTTTCGGATTGCAGATCGGGCCGGCATTACTCGTCTTGTCCTGGGTCGTTGGCTCGGCGCTCGGATGGATCGACCCGCGGATCCTGTCGGCGCCGTGGACAGTGGCCGAGGCTTTCGTAAGGCTGATCGAGCAGGGTCGCCTGCAGGACAATTTCGTGACGTCAGCGACACGCGCCCTGCTCGGCCTTAGTATCGGATTGCTGATAGGCACGATCCTGGCGGTCATCGCCGGCCTTTCGCGGATCGGCGAAGCCCTGATCGACGGGCCGGTGCAGATCAAGCGCGCGATACCGACGCTGGCCCTGATCCCTTTGTTGATCCTGTGGTTCGGCATCGGCGAGAGCATGAAGGTTACGACCATCGCGCTTGCCGTGATCGTGCCGATTTATATCCACACCCACAACGCGCTCCGCAGCATTGACAGCCGTTATGTCGAACTGGCCGAAACCCTGCGGATGAGCCAGAAGGACTTCATCCTTCAGGTCGTGCTGCCTGGTGCCTTGCCGGGTTTCCTTCTGGGTCTGCGGTTTGCCGTCACCCTCTGCTGGGTTTCTCTCGTCGTGGTCGAGCAGATCAACGCCACCAGCGGGCTCGGTTACATGATCGATCTTGCCCGCAATTACGGGCAGACCGACGTCATTCTCGTCGGCCTGGTGGTCTATGTGCTGCTCGGTCTCGTCTCGGACGGTCTCGTCCGCCTGCTTGAACGGAGGGCCCTCTCATGGCGCCGCACCCTGGCAAACTGAAGCCTGCAAACAAAGCCGTCCACGTGCGAGACCTCGCACGGCGGTTTGCGACGAAGACGATCCTCGACGGCGTCGATCTCGATATCGAGGAAGGCGAGTTCGTCGCCCTGCTTGGCCGCAGCGGCTCCGGCAAAAGCACGTTCCTCAGGGCTCTTGCCGGTCTCGATCACGGTGTCGAGGGAACGGGCACCCTCGAGACGCCGGAGAGCCTTTCGGTGGTTTTCCAGGATGCCCGCCTGCTGCCGTGGCGCACCGTCATCCAGAACGTCACGCTCGGCTTGACTGGCGCCTCCGGCCAGGAAGCCGGGCGGAAGGCTTTGGCGGAGGTAGGACTTGCAGGCCGGGAAACGGCGTGGCCGAACCAGCTTTCGGGTGGTGAGCAGCAGAGGGTCGCGCTTGCCCGTTCGCTGGTGCGCGAGCCGGCCCTGCTTCTCGCCGACGAGCCGTTCGGCGCGCTCGACGCGCTGACCCGGCTGAAAATGCACGATCTGCTGCGGGAGCTGTGTGCAAGACACCGTCCTGCCGTGTTGCTCGTCACCCACGACGTCGATGAGGCGATTTCGTTGGCCGACCGCATCCTGGTTCTCGACGAAGGGCGCCTCATCGAGGATCTCAAGATCGATCTGCCGACGCCGCGCGACCACGGCGATCCGCGCTTTGGGCAATTCCGAAACCGTCTTCTCAGCCGGCTCGGTGTCGAGCTTCCGGGCCGCAAGGCCGCCTGACATCAGCAACAGTTCAATTTGATCTGGGGATAAGCCAATGAGCACATCGAAAAGGCAAATGCGGCTTGGCGCATTCATCATGGCGACCGGCCATCATATCGCCGCCTGGCGCCATCCGGAGGCGCAGGCCGATGCCGGCCTCAATATCGATCACTACCGGGAGCTCGCGCAGACCGCCGAACGCGGCAAATTCGATCTCGTCTTCGTCGCCGACAGTCCGGCTGGATGGGACCGCGCCAAGGACCCGGAAGCGCTTCGCCGCACCGCCCAGGGCGCGCATTTCGAGCCGCTGACGCTTTGGGCCGCCCTCTCACAGGTGACCAAACATATCGGCTTCGTCGCCACGGCATCGACCACCTACGAGGACCCCTACCTTCTCGCCCGCAGGTTCGCGTCGCTGGACTATATCTCCAAGGGCCGCGCCGCATGGAACGTCGTCACGACAGGCGCCGATGTTTCGAAGAATTTTTCAATCGCAGGCCATCCCGCCCATGCCGATCGTTATGAGCGGGCCGAGGAATTCGTCGACCTGGTGAAGGGCCTGTGGGATTCTTATGAGGACGATGCCTTTATCCGCGACAAGCAAAGCGGGATCTATCTCGACCCCGACAAGGTGCATCTCGTCGATCACAAGGGCAAGTTCTTCTCGGTGGCCGGTCCGCTCAACGTCGGCCGCCCGGTGCAGGGCTATCCTGTGATCGTGCAGGCCGGCGCATCGGAACCGGGGCGCGAACTTGCCGCCCGCACGGCCGAGATGATCTTTACTGCCAACCAGACCTTCGAGGATGCGCAGGAATTCTATTCCGACGTCAAAGGGCGGTTGGCCCGCTACGGACGCCGGCCGGACGAACTGCTGATCAGTCCCGGCATATTCCCGGTGCTTGGCGGGACGGAAGCGGAAGCCCAGGCGAATTACGACCATATCCAATCGCTGGTTCATCCCTCCATCGCCTGGAATATCCTTGCCCGCCACTTCAAGGGCGTCGACCTTTCCGGCTACTCGCTGGACGATCCCGCCCCTGCCCTGCCTGATAATACCGAACTCAACAAAAGCCGCCTCAAGCTGGTTTCCGATCTGGTATCGCGCAACAATCTGACGCTGCGCCAGTTCTATCTGGCGGTCGCCACCGCTCGTGGCCACCGGACGGTCGTCGGAACACCGGAGCAGATCGCCGATGCGATGCAGAGCTGGTTCGAGAACGGTGCTGCCGACGCCTTCAACATCATGCCGCCGATCCTGCCCACCGCGTTGACCGATTTCGTCGATCAGGTCGTCCCGATCCTGCGCAAGCGCGGCCTGTTCCGGCACGAATACGAAGGCACGACGCTGCGGGAAAACCTTGGCCTTCAACGCCCGCCAAATGGCTTTGTGGTTCAGGCGGGGCAGCAGCAGGTGCAGGCGGCCGTATGATCTCTTGAGGGGGCTTCCCTCCCGCTCGTTTTGTTCCAATCACATACAGAACCGCAGCATCGCATGAGCAATAATTCCGAATTTCTCTGGTATATTCCGAACGACGTCAAAGCCGGTCATCGCGGTGATTCCGCCGTCGAGAATCACAACAGCCTGGATACGCTGACCAGCCACGCCAGGGCGCTGGAAGAACATGGCTGGAAGGGCGCGCTCATCGGCACCGGTTGGGGCCGCCCCGACACGTTTACCATCGCAACCTCGCTCGCCGCCCGGACGACCACGTTCGAACCGCTCATTGCGATCCGCCCAGGCTATTGGCGACCGGCGAACTTCGCTTCCGCGGCGGCGACGCTGGACCACCTGACCGGCGGCCGCGTGCGGATCAACATCGTGTCGGGCAAGGACAACCTGGCTGCCTACGGCGACAGCGAGGGTGATCAGGCACACCGCTATGCCAGGACCAAGGAGTTCATGCGGCTGGTCCGCAGATTATGGACCGAAGAAAACGTCATGTCGGCGGGCGAGAACTTCCGCGTCGCTGAATCCACCGTGGTGCCGCGCATCCAGGTCCGCGACGACCGTCGGCACCCCAAATTCTATTTTGGCGGCGCTTCGGAGGCGGCCGAGCGGGTGGCCGCCACCGAGGCCGATGTCCAGCTCTTCTGGGGCGAGCCGCTCGACGGTGTCGGCGAACGGATCGCGCGACTGAAGGCGTTGAGCAGGGAGCTGGACCGCGACCTCCCGCCGCTGGAATTCGGACTGCGGATAACGACGCTGGTCCGCGACACCACCGAGCAGGCCTGGGCCGATGCCGAGGCGAAGGTCGCCGAGATGGCCAGAAGCAAGGGTACCGGCTGGCACGATCACCAGCGCGCGCTCGCTGTCGGCCAGCAGCGGCTGCTCGATCTGCATGAGCGCGGCGACGTCCTCGATGACAACCTCTATACCGCGCCGGGCAAGTTCGGCGGCGGCGGTGCCGGCACCACCTGGCTGGTCGGTTCGGCGGAAGACGTCGCCCGATCGCTGCGCAAATACCAGGATCTCGGCATCACCCATTTCGTGCTGTCCGACACGCCCTATCTCTCGGAAATCAAGCGGCAGGGCGATCAGCTTCTTCCGCTGCTGCGTAGCTGAAGCGCGAAGCGCCAGCGCTCCGGCACCGCAACTGCAATTCATGCCGATTGCCAAGACCTTTCGGTAAATCACTACCCGATGCCAGGACGGCGTCGGGTAGTCGCGGGCAAGCCGCAGAACCTTGCTATGCGGGGGAAGTTGGTGATTTCGCAACCATCGGGAGAGCGCTCGTCAAATTGTCCATCCGAAAAGCGCAAACGCTATCCAAATAAAGCGGATAGCCATGCTCCGTCGGCTCCGTTTACACTCTCTAAAATATATTACTCTAATTTTTTTAGATATCGGGGCGACGTTCTTGAGGACCGTCACCTCCGCCATGATGGCGGGCCAGGCACCCGAATTTCGCATGAAATCGGCTCTTATTGCTTTGACGGATGTCCCGTATCTCAAGCGCGATTCCGGGCACAGGGGTGCCCGTCGGATGCACTCGGAGACACCGAGGCTCTGCATTTGAACGAGATATGACAAGCAATCCTGGCTGCCGAGACATCCTTCCAACAAACCTCACCGCGAGGGGAGAGTGCATATGAAGAATATCATGAGTTTCGGGGTTGTGGCGCGCTTGGCGCTTGGCTTCAGCGTTCTCCTCTTGCTGATGGTCGGCTTGACCATCTATTCGACGGGAAAAGTTGCGCAGATCAACGATAAGCTTGGAACCATCAACGACGTCAACAGCGTGAAGCAGCGGTTTGCCATCAACTATCGCGGCAGCGTGCATGATCGGGCAATCGCCATCCGCGACGTCACTCTGGTGACGTCTGACGATGAACGGAAGACGGCCGAGGCATTGATCGAGAAGCTGGCAGCCTCTTACGCCGAGAATGAAAAGCGCATGGCGGATATGGTTGCATCTCCGGCCGGTGCGACGGAACAGGAAAAGACCATTCTCGGTGAGATCGCAGACATCCAGGCGAAGACCAATCCTCTGGTCGCCCAGATCATTGCGCTGCAGGAGAAGGGCGACGGCGAGGCGGCCCGCAAGATCCTGCTCGAACAGGCTCGGCCGGCCTTCGTTGCCTGGCTTGGCGCCATCAACAAATTCATCGACTACCAGGAAGCGCTGAACAAATCGATTGGCGGCGAGGTTCGCAGCACGGCAAGCGGCTTCAAGCCATTGGCCCTGACCGCGCTTGGCATTGCGGCCGTTCTTTCACTGGTTGCCGCCGCCGTGACCGCACGCACGATCGTCGGCCCGCTGGCAAAACTTCAGCTTTCGCTGAAAGCGATGGCCGACGGCAATCTCAACGGCGATCGCCGCCTCGAAGCGCGGGGCGATGAGATCGGCAAGCTTGCACGGGCGGTGGCAGGGCTGCGCGACGCAATTTCGGCAAAGGCCGAACGGGAAGCCGACGCCGAGGCGCAGAGAGCCGTATCGGAGCGGCATCGGCTCGAGCAGGATGCCGATGAACGCCGCACCCTTGCCGAACAGACGGACAAGGCTGTCGGCCAGCTTGGCGATGCGCTGCAAGCACTGGCTGACGGCGACCTGACACAGCAGATCGGCACTCCGTTCATTCCGTCTCTGGAAAAGCTCAGAGCCGACTTCAATTCTGCAGTCGAAAAGCTCCGTGCCGCCATGCAGAAGGTTGCCCAGAACGCCAGCGCCATCGCGGCCGGTGCACAGGAGATCCGCTCCGCCTCGGACGATCTCGCCAAGCGGACCGAACAGCAGGCAGCCTCCGTCGAGGAAACCGCCGCTGCTCTGGAAGAGATTACGACCACCGTTGCCGACTCGAGCAACAAGGCTCAGGAAGCCGGCCAGCTCGTTCGCAAGACGAAGGACAGTGCCGAGCGCTCGGGCAGCGTCGTTCGGGATGCAGTCGATGCCATGGGCAAGATCGAATCCTCCGCCACCGAAATCGGCAGCATCATCGGCGTCATCGATGAAATCGCGTTCCAGACCAATCTGCTGGCGCTTAATGCCGGCGTCGAAGCCGCCCGCGCCGGTGAGGCAGGCAAGGGCTTTGCGGTCGTCGCTCAGGAAGTGCGCGAGTTGGCGCAACGTTCCGCCAAGGCCGCAAAGGAAATCAAGGAACTCATCAACGCTTCGAACGGCCACGTCAAAAGCGGTGTTGCCCTGGTTGGCGAGACCGGAAAGGCGCTGAAGGAGATTGCCGAGCAGGTGCAGCAGGTCGACGGCAATGTGGGGGCCATCGTCGGCGCTTCGCAAGAGCAGGCGACGGGGCTGAAAGAGATCAATACCGCCGTCAACAGGATGGATCAGGGGACGCAGCAGAACGCCGCCATGGTCGAAGAAGCCACGGCGGCCGCTCATAACCTCGCCAAGGAAGCCGACGCGCTGTTCCAACTGCTGGGCCAGTTCAACATTGGCGGAGCGGTGGCACCGAAGCGCGTATCGCCGCCCGCTGCCGCAGCGCCTCGCGCTCAACCGGCGCCCTCGCCCGCGCGCCAGATGATTGCCAAGGTAGGTAAGTCGTTCCAGACGAATGGGAATGCGGCATTGGCCGGCGATTGGGAAGAGTTTTAAGTCGCTCTGATCTCTTTCCGGCTGATACTGGAAAGCAAAGCCGTATGATTCTTGCGAAGGGCAGCGTTTGCTGCCCTTCGCATTTGAATCTTATGCCCGGGCCGGAGCCGTGGCCGGAAGCAAGGCGTTGACCACGACCGCAACGGCGATGTTGGCCGCAAGCGCCAGTAGTCCGGTATAGACGGTGAAGGGTTCGCCGCCGAGGCTGATCAGATGCAGCGGCTTCCAACCGGCATCCCAGACGAGGAA
Source organism: Rhizobium leguminosarum (assembly GCF_001679785.1). NCBI lineage: Bacteria > Pseudomonadati > Pseudomonadota > Alphaproteobacteria > Hyphomicrobiales > Rhizobiaceae > Rhizobium > Rhizobium leguminosarum. The sequence continues at coordinate 187,152 of NZ_CP016291.1, read as the reverse complement.
AGTACCGCCGCCAAAGCCGACGAACCAGCCGGCAAGCAGGCCGGGTGCACGGAACCAGTTGGTGTACAGGCCGAAGACCAGGGCCGGAAGCGTCTGCAGGATCCAGATGCCGCCGAGCAGCTGCAGGTCGAGTGCGAATTGCGTCGGCAGGAAGATGATGACGAGAAGCGCTCCAACCTTCACGACGAGTGAGGTGATCTTTGCGACCTTGGCCTCGCCCGCATCGCTGACGTCAGGATCGACATAGGCTTTCCAAAAATTGCGGGTGAAGAGATTGGCGGCGCCGATACTCATCACCGCCGCCGGCACCAGCGCGCCGATGGCGATCGCCGCGAAGGCGAAGCCGGAGAACCAGCCCGAAAACAGCGTCTTGAACAGCGTCGGAACGACGTCGTTGGCGCTGTCGAGCTTCAGGTTGGCGGCATGCCCCATATAGCCGAGCAGCGCCAGAAGGCCGAGCAGCAGCGTATAGGCGGGCAGCATGATCGCATTCTTGCGGATCGTCTTGCCGCTGTTGGAGGCAAAGATGCCGGTCAGCGTATGCGGATACATGAAGGCCGCGAGTGCCGAGCCCAAAGCGAGCGTGGCATAGGCGACATACTGGTTGCCACCAAGCAGCAGGTTGCCGGAACCCTTGGCCTGGAAGGCCGCATCGGCCGAGGCGAAGACATTGGCGTAGCCTCCGAGCTTCGACGGGATCAGTGCGACGGCCGCGATCACGACGATATAGATCATGATGTCCTTGACGAAGGCGATCAGAGCCGGGGCGCGCAGGCCCGCGGAGTAGGTGTAGAGCGCCAGCACGATGAATGCGATCGCCAGCGGCAGTTCGCCATGCAGCCCGAGCGCCTTCAGCACCGCCGTCATGCCGACGAGCTGGAGGGCAATATAGGGCATGGTGGCAATGACGCCTGTTGCCGCCACGGCGAGTTCGAGACTGCGCGATCCGTATTGACCGTGGACGACGTCGCCAGCCGTCACATAGCCGAAATCCTTGGCGCGTTTCCACAGGACAGGCATGACCATGAAGACGAAGGGATAGACGACGATAGTGTATGGCAGTGCGAAGAAGCCGTAGGCTCCCACCGTATAGACCAGCGCCGGGACGGCGATCACGGTGTAGGCGGTATAGAAATCGCCGCCGACGAGGAACCAGGTGATCCAGGTGCCGAAGTTGCGTCCGCCGAGGCCCCATTCATCGATATGGGCCAGTGTCTCGGGCTTGCGCCAGCGGCTGGCGACGAAGCCCAAGACGGTGACGAGCACGAAAAAGAAGATGAAGACGGCAAGTGCCGTGCCGTTGATGTCAGTCGTCATGGCGGGTGCTCCGATAGGCGATCCAGGTCAACGTCGCGGTGATCGGCACCCAGAGAAGCTGATACCAATAGAAGAAGGGAAAGCCGAACAGAGATGGCTCGCGGACATTGTAAAATGGCGGCCAGAGCAGACCTAGATAGGGAATGACAAGCAGCCAGAGCGCTGCCTTGCTACGTGGTTTTTCCATGTCGGGATACCTTTCAGGCGCCGCAACGCGGTCGCCATGTTCCAGTTGTCGGCGTGGAAGGCAGGTCTTTCAGCCGGCGGACGCGGCAGGCCCGGCTCGGGTCGCTTGAGGTTTTCCGACCGATCGGAAGCTGATGTAACGCATGTGAATTCCTCCCAACGGCTCGCACTCGGCCAGCCGTGGATGGAGTCCTATGGCGTTGGTTTTGTCCTCACAAGATGGGCGCGGCGCTGAAATGCCGGGGTCTACCCAGAAGTGGGTAGACGACAGTGTCGCGTCTTTTCAGACGCGCGAAGCACGCTGTAGAGCTCTGAATTGTGCAGTAGATTCACCCGACTTTCGAGACGATGCCGTGATCGAGGGCATAGCGGATAAGCCCAGCCGTGGTCGTAATGCCGAGCTTCCTCTTGAGGTTCTTGCGATGCGTTTCCGCCGTGGCGGAGGTGATCCCGAGCGTTTCGGCGATCTCCTTGTTGCTCCTGCCCGCAACGATCAGCCCGAGAATGTCGCGTTCGCGCGGCGTCAGGGGATCGGTTCCCTCCTCCGCGCGTTCGCCCATCAGCGCGTCGAAGACGCCGGACGAGAAATATGTCCCCCCGCCCGCCACGGTCTCGATGGCCGAGACGATCTCGTCGGTCGAAACGTCCTTCAGGATGTAACCTGCAGCGCCATGCATGACCGAGGAGGAAATATACTCGCGGCTGTCATGCATGGAGAGCATCACCACCCGTGCCTGGGGGAGTTCATTCCTGAACAGTTCGATCGCATCGATGCCGCTCAGCTTCGGCATGTTGATGTCCATCAGCACGACCTGCGGCAGGACCTGCCGGCCGATCTCCAGCCCCGTTTGCGCGAGCCCGGCCGTGCCGGCAACTTCGATATGGTCGAATGTCTCGAGCACGGCCTTCAATCCGTCCAGCACCAGCGGATGGTTGTCGATCAAGAGCACCCTGATTTTCGGGCGTTCCGTCATGCCGCTTCTGCCTGCTTGCCGGCGGGGCGATTGGCCGATTTCGGCAGCATCGCCGTCAGCGTCGTGCCCGCCTCGCTGCTGTTGATCAGCAGCAGGCCCCGGAAGTGGGCCATTCGCTCCTGCATGTTGCGCAGGCCGAGACCCGATCTGCCGGACAGGTCGTCGTTGGTGCCGTCGAAGCCAGTGCCGTTGTCGGATACGGTCATGCGGGCGCGGCCGTTGTCGCTCCAGAGCTTGACCGCAAGCCGGGAGGCGCCAGAGTGGCGCTCGACATTGTTGAACGCTTCCTGGGCGACACGATAAAGGGCGGTGTTCGCCTCGGCCTTCAGCGTGTCGGTGAAGCCTGAAGCGTCGATCTTCGTTTCGATCCCCGTTCGCTCGGCAAAGTGATAACACAGCGCCTCGAGGGCAGCCGTCAGGCCGAGATCATCGAGCACGCGCGGGCGCAGATCGTGCGACAGCCGCCTGATTTCCTTGATGGCGCCGTTCAGCGCCTCGACACCGCGGTCGATGGTGACAGCAGCATCGTCGACATTGGTTCTGACCTTGCGGCCGGCAAGATCCATGGCATAGCGCACGCCGACGAGATTCTGGGAAATGCCGTCATGCAACTCCCGTGCAAGCCGTGCGCGCTCTTCTTCCTGCGTATCGATGACCCGCTGCGTCAGCTGCTTGAGCCGGCTGTCGGCCATGCGGCGCTCGTGGAACGTCAGCAGCATGCAGGTGGTGAAAACGACGAGCACTGACGGCACGGCGATCAGCGCGACGATGACGAAGGTCCGTTTTATGTTGGCGCGCATCCCGGCGTTGGCGGCGGCACTTTGGGCAAAGACGTCATCCAGATAAACGCCGGTGCCGACGACCCAGTGCCATTTGTCGAGACTGACGACGAAGGAGAGCTTGTCGGCGATCTGTCCGGTCGATGGCTTCTGCCATTTGTACTGATGCAGACCCCCGCCCGCTTTTGCCGTGGCGATCAGTTCGGCAATGACCTTGTCGCCATCCGGATCGGTAAGGTCGAGCCAGTTGTGCCCATGGCGGAAACTCTGGCGCGGATGGACGATGTTGTTGCCGTCGTAGTCGTAGACGAAGAAATATCCGTCCTTGCCGTAGTCGAGCGAAGTCAGGATCGCTGCCACCTGCTGCTTGGCGGCTTCGTCGTCGGCACCGGCTTTGTCATAGATCGTCTGGATGGCGGACAGGGCAAGGTTGGTCAGATTGAGGATTTCGGCTTCCTTGGTCTTCAGCATGTTCTGCTCGAACGTGTCGATGCTGTTCTTGGCGAGGTTTGCCGATTGCCAGGTGATGAAGGTGGTGATCGCAAGGATCGAAATAACGAGCGGAACGATCGCCAATGCGATGATCTGGTGTCGTAACGTCAACGATCATTCCTCCCGAGAATTTGCGCCGGGAATTATGCCCTTTGTCAAATGCGAGTCCAGCGGCTTGTCGGTGCCCGATCCGTGGCAGCCGGAACCAATGCCGGCGGGGCATCGCGTGTGCGCTAGTCCAGCGGGACGAACAGGCCGAGCTTGACGTCCCGCAGCACCACATTCGTGTGCATGCGGCGGATCTGCGGATTGTCAGCCATAATCAGGGCCGCGATATCGTCATAATGCTCGACGTCGCGGGCGGTAACGATCGCGATCAGATCGACCGCGCCGGTGACATAATAGACCTGCTGTATGTGATCCTGCTTTTCCGCCCAGAGGCGGAACTTCGCCAACGCGTCGTAATTGTCCCGCTCGATCTCCATTCCGACGATGAACACCATCGCTGTACCCGTCGCCTTGCGGTCGACGACGGCCACCTCGGCCTTGATGATGCCTTCCTCGCGCAGCCGCTTCAATCGCCTTTGCACGGCCGAGACCGACAGTCCGATCCGTTCGGCAATCGTTTCGGCTTTCAGCTGGCAGTCGCGCTGAACGATATCGAGAATGTCACGGTCAAAACGATCCAGCTGTTCCATTGTCCAATCCTAGTTCTCGCCGCAGCAACTCGCGCATTCTGCCGTACTTGCCGCACGAAGAAGAATATTTTGCATAAAATATGCATAATAGATGAAAACTGCGCGAAAAAACCGCGTTATTTTATCATTATCCTTCGCAAGCTCAATTCACCCGGAACCATGCATGCCAGATCAACCCTTTCCTGCTCTTCGCGTCGAAGATCTTCATAAAAGCTTCGGCTCGCAAGAGGTTCTCAAGGGTATTTCCGCGCAGGCCTACAAGTCTGACGTGATTTCGATCATCGGCTCGTCGGGCTCCGGCAAGAGCACTTTTCTCAGATGCATCAATTTCCTGGAAACGCCTGATCGCGGTCGCATCGCCGTGAACGGCGAGGAGATCGCGCTGAAGATGGGGCGGGACGGCCGGTTGCAGCCGCGCAGCTGGCGGCAGATCGAACGGCTGCGGACCGGGCTCGGGATGGTCTTCCAGAGTTTCAATCTCTGGGCCCATCGGACGGTGCTGGAAAACGTCATCGAGGCGCCGGTGCATGTCATGGGCATTTCGCGGCGCGAGGCCATCGAAAAGGCCGAGGCCCTGCTCCACAAGGTCGGGCTCTTCGATAAACGCAATGCCTATCCCGCGTTCCTCTCCGGCGGTCAACAACAGCGCGCGGCGATTGCGAGGGCGCTGTGCGTCGATCCTGATGTCATGCTGTTCGACGAGCCGACATCGGCGCTTGATCCGGAACTGGTCGGCGAGGTCCTGAAGGTCATCCGCGATCTCGCGGAAGAAGGCCGGACCATGCTGATCGTCACGCATGAAATGCGCTTCGCCCGCGATGTCTCCAGCCGTGTTCTCTTCCTGCATCAGGGACGGATCGAGGAGGAAGGCCCGCCGGAGCAGATATTCGGGGCGCCCGTCAGCGCCCGCTGCCGGGAATTCACCGGTCTCAGCACCCACTGATGCATTTCGATCTCTCATCGACAACACAACACAAACCAGGAGAATCCTGCGAATGAAACTGCTTCCCACACTGTTCGCCGGCGCGGCACTCGTGCTTTCCGCCGTCACGGCACAGGCCGAAGTCCGCTTCGGCGTCATGAACGAATCCTATCCGCCCTTCTTCGCCAAGGACGCCTCCGGCCAATGGCAGGGATGGGAAATCGACCTGATGAATGCCGTATGCGAAGAGATGAAGGAGAAATGCTCGATCGTCGAGATCTCCTGGGATGGTCTCATTCCGGCGCTCCAGAGCAAGAAGTTCGACGTGATCTGGTCGTCGATGTCGAACACCGCGGAACGCTCGAAGGTGATCGACTTCACCGACAAATATTACAACACGCCGAGCACCTTGATCGGTCCCAAGGACCAGAAGCCGGGCGCCACCGCCGAGGACGTGAAGGGCAAGACCATCGGCATTCAGGTGTCGACGATCCAGTCGGAATATTACAAGAAGTATTTCGCCGCCGCTGCCGAGGAAAAGACCTACCAGACGCTCGATGAGGCGTTCCAGGATCTCGCCTCCGGCCGTATCGACTATGTCTTCGGCGATTCACTGGCGCTTGACGCGTTCCTGAAAAGCGATGGCGGCAAGGATTGCTGCGCCAAGATGGGCGACGTTGCCGACGACAAGGAGATTCTGGGCGCCGGCGTTTCGGGCGGCCTGCGCAAGGAAGACACTGAGCTGAAGGCCAAGCTGAACACGGCGATCGCTGCCGTCCGTGCCAGTGGCCAGTATGACGCCATCAACAAGAAATACTTCGATTTCGACATCTACGGCGCAAAGTAAGCAGTCCTGATAATGGCGACCGCGCAACAAGGTATTCTGGACCTGCTGTCTCCCTATCCTCCGGGATGGGGCGGCGTTCTTTTGGCAGGTGCGGTGTCCACGGTCGCCATCTCGGCTTGCGCTTTTGCGATCGGCTTGCTGCTCGGCACGGGCGGCGCGCTTGGAAAGCTTTCGGGCAATCGCATGCTTCGTCTCATGCTCGATCTCTATACCACGCTGATCCGCGCCGTTCCCGAGCTGATCCTGATCGTCGGGCTCTATTATGCCGGCACCGATGGCCTCAACCGGCTGCTCGCCGTGTTGGAGCTGCCGCCGGTTAATGTGAACGGCTTCGTCGCGGCCGTTGCGGTGCTCGGTTTCGTCCAGGGTGCCTACATGACGGAGGTGCTGCGCGGCGCGATCCTCGCCATTCCCGTCGGCCAGATCGAGGCCGCCAAAGCCTTCGGCATGGGACCGGTGCTGAGGTTCCGCCGGGTCCTGCTGCCGGCGCTCCTGCCAAACGCGCTGCCGGGTCTTGCCAATCTGTGGATGTCGGTCACCAAGGACAGCGCGCTGGTGGCGGTCGTCGGCTACCAGGAACTGGCGCTAGCCACCCGTCTTGCCGGGGCAAGCACCAAGCATTACTTCGTCTTTTTCCTTGCTTCGGCCCTTCTCTATCTCGCCATCACGCTTGTTTCCAATGTCGTCTTCAAACTGATCGAGGGACGGGTACGGCGGGGACAGCCGCGCCTTGCCTGAGGAAAGCGCCCCATGAGTTTCACCTGGATCTCTTCCTATTGGCCGCTGCTTCTGACCGGCGCTTGGCAGACTGTTTGCCTGCTGGTGATCTCCGTGGTGTTCGGCTTCGTCCTCGCCATAGGCCTCGCCTTCGCACAGGTCAGCGGCGGCAGACTGACGCGGCTCCTGGCGCGGAGCTACTGCACCTTCTTTCGCGGCACGCCGCTGCTGATACAGCTGTGGCTTCTCTACTATGGGGTGGGCTCGCTGCTGCCCATGGTCCCCGGTATCCGCCAGAGCTTGTTCTGGCCGATCCTGCGCGAGGGCTTCTTTTTCGCCGCCGTCAGTTTTACCCTGAACTACGCAGCCTATGAGGCGGAGGTGTTGCGCGGCGCGCTGCTTGCCGTTCCCAAGGGCGAGCTCGAAGCCGGCCGGGCCTTCGGCCTCTCGCCCTGGATGCTGACCCGCCGCATCTGGCTGCCGCGCGCCATTCGTATTGCCCTGCCGACGATTGCAGGAGAAATCGTCATGCAGCTCAAGGCGACACCGCTCGCCTTTACGGTGACGGTGATGGATCTCTATGCCGTGGCCAACAAGGTTCGGCAGGACACGCTGCTCGTCTATGAACCGCTGCTGGTCGTTACCCTCTTCTATCTGGCGCTGACCGCCGTCATCGCCCGCGTCTTCAGAAGTCTCGAAGCGCAGGTGCCGGTTCGCCGCTAGGCCGACAGGAAAGAGATTGGCTATGAACTCGCTGGCGCACGAACCACCTACATATCGCCCACTTTGTTATGAAAAGCCCGCCGCCGCTGACGGCGCGACAGCCTGAATGGAGACCTCTTCATGAGTACGATGCGAATTCTCGATGGCGGCATGAGCCGCGAACTGTTGCGGCTGGGCGCCGAGCTGAAACAACCGGAATGGTCGGCATTGGCGCTGATCAATGCGCCGGATATCGTCCGTAGGGTACACCAGGAATTCATCGCCGCCGGCTCTGAAGTCGTTACGACAAACAGCTATGCGCTGGTGCCCTTTCATATTGGTGCGGACCGGTTCTGGAAGGAGGGGGCGGCGCTGATCCGTCTCGCCGGCCGCTTGGCGCGCGAGGCGGCTGATGCCGTCACGGATCGGAAGGTGCTGGTCGCCGGCTCGCTGCCGCCGATCTTCGGCTCATACGAGCCGCAGAATTTTCAGCCTTCGCAGGTGCAGGATTATCTCGAGGTGCTTGTCGAAAACCTCGGCCCCTTCGTCGATGTATGGCTCGGCGAGACATTGAGCCTGATCGCTGAGGCAGAGGCTGTCCGCAATGCGGTGGCAACGTCAGGCAAGCCATTCTGGATTTCGTTCACATTGGCGGACGACGAGGCAGCCATAAGGGGCGGCGAACCGAAGCTTCGCTCCGAAGAAAGAGTCGAGGACGCGGCATCGTGGGCGGTTTCATCGGGCGCCGAAGCACTCCTGTTCAATTGCAGCAAGCCCGAGGTCATGCAGGCGGCGGTGGAGACGGCAGCGCGGGTGTTCCGGACAATGGACGCTTCCATCGAAATCGGCGTCTATGCCAATACCTTCGAAGGGGAAACAGGCGAGGCAGCCGCCAATGAAGGCCTGCATGAGACCCGCAACGACCTGAATGACGATGCCTATTCGCGCTATGCTTGCTCCTGGGCCGAAGCCGGCGCGACGATCATCGGCGGCTGCTGCGGCATCGGCGCTGCCCATATCCATCGCCTGAGGAAGACGCTTAGGGATTGAAGCACCAATATTTTCTCGGGCAATAAGCCCCCTTGATAAATAACTTGATTTATTTGATCAACTTTTATAACCCGGCGCTGTCTCAAATTGATGGAAGGTCGTCATGAATTCTAGATCCGTGGCCAGCTGGCTGGCTGCATCGCTTGTTTCTGTTTCCGCTGTTTTCTTCGCACCGTCCGCCATGGCGGAACAGAAGACGATCACCGACGTGATCGGCCGTGAGGTCAAGGTCGATCTTCCGGCCAAGCGCGTGGTGCTCGGCTTCTATTTCGAGGACTACATGGCCGTTGGCGGCGAGAAGGCCTATGACTCCGTCGTCGGGATTTCCCGCGAAGCATGGGAGGGTTGGGTTCCCGCGAACTGGAAGATGCACCTTGCCCACCGCCCGTCGATCGGCGACATCGCCGATGTCGGCGAAGTGGAAGCGCAGACCTTTTCGATCGAGAAGGTGTTGAGCCTCAATCCTGACCTGGTCATCCTGGCGGACTGGCAGTACCAGGCGCTCGGCCAAGACGCCCATCGTCTCGAAGAGCAAGGCATTCCGGTGGTCGTCGTCGACTACAACGCCCAGACGGTCGAGCGCCATGTCGCTTCGACCCAGCTTTTCGGGCAGTTGACCGGTCAGGACGCACGCGGCAAGGAGATCGCCGATTTCTACGCCGGCGCGCTGAAGAACGTTGCCGACCGCATCGCTGCATCGGACAAACCGAAGCCGAAGGTCTATGTCGAGTTCGGCAACAAGGGACCGGCGGAATATTCCTTCACCTACGGCAAGAACATGTGGGGCGCCATGTCCACCGCAGCCGGCGGCGACAACATCGCGGCGCCCTTCGTCGAATGGTGGGGACCGATCAATCCGGAGCAGGTCCTGGCATCCAAGCCCGATGCCATCTTCATTTCCGGCCGTGAAAACAACAAGAACGAGACGGCCCTGCCGATGGGGCAAGGCGTTAAGGCCGAAGAAGCCCGCGAAAAGCTCAAGGCGTTCGAAACCCGCCAGGGCTGGAACGAGCTGCCCGCCGTCAAGGACGGCCAGGTCTTCGGCGTCTATCAGGGCGCGTCCCGCACACTCTCGGACTTTGCGATGGTGCAGTATATCGCCAAGCAGCTCTATCCGGAGCAGTTCAAGGATGTCGATCCTGTTGCCGATTACCTCGGCTACTACAAGAAGTATCTGCCGGTGGTTCCCGAAGGCACCTTTGCCATTGCCGCCAAGGGTTGATCCTGACCTGCCTAGTTTTGCGGGCGCCATGTCTCATGGCGCTCGTTTTCCGTTGAGACAAGGCTTCCCATGACAGCTACCTCGAGCAATGCCGAAGCGATCGGCGCGCACCGGCTGCGTGAACGCCGGCGCTGGCGCATCGTCCTGATTTTCGTGCTTCTGATGGCGGCATGCCTCGTTCTCGACATCACGACAGGCCCCTCGCTGCTGTCGCCGGCAGAAGTGATGCGGTCGCTGACAGGGCTCGGCGAGCGGGCTGTGATGACGGATTCCATCGTTCGCGGCCTGCGCCTGCCGATGGCGCTGATGGCGCTTGCGGTCGGTGCCGCACTCGGGGCCGGAGGCGCGCAGATGCAGACGCTTCTCAACAACCCGATGGCCAGCCCCTATACGCTCGGCATGGCGGCTGCGGCAGGGTTCGGCGCTGCACTCGTTCTGGCGCTCGGGGGGCTGGGCCTCGATCCGATGATCGCCGTGCCGCTCGGCGCTTTCGTCTTCTCCATGCTGGCGGCGCTTTTTCTCTTCACGCTCGCCTCCATGCGCCGCATGACGGCGGAAACCATCATTCTTGGCGGCATTGCCCTCCTGTTCCTGTTCCAGTCGCTTTTGTCGCTCATCCAGTTCCTCTCCTCGCCAGAGCTGTCGCAGCAGATATTGTTCTGGCTGTTCGGCAGCCTGACGAAAGCGACCTGGCCGACGCTCGGCCTGACCGCCGCCGTGACATCGGTCTGCTGCGCCTTGTTGATGGCGGATTCCTGGAAACTGGCGGCCTTGCGCATGGGCGAGATGCGGGCCGCGAGCCTCGGCGTCAATGTCCGGCTGCTGCGCATGAAGATCCTCGTCATCGTTGCGATCATGACGGCGACCGCCACGAGTTTCGTCGGTGTGATCGGCTTCATCGGTCTGGTCGCCCCGCACATCGCCCGCATGACGGTGGGCGAGGATCAACGCTTCTTTCTGCCGATGTCGGTCGTCAGCGGCGCGCTGATGCTGTCGGCCGCCTCCGTCGTATCGAAATCGATCATTCCCGGCGCCCTGTTTCCGGTTGGCATCGTCACCGCCATCGTCGGCGTGCCGTTCCTGCTGTGGCTGATCTTTGCGCCGAAGAGACATGGCGCATGATCCGTCTCGAAAAAATCGCCATCCGGCACGGCGGCCAGCAAATAGTCTCCGGTATCGACACCAGTCTAGAGGCCGGAAAGATCCATGCCGTCATCGGTCCGAACGGCGCAGGCAAGACCACGCTTCTGCGCGCGCTGTTCGGCGACCTGCCGTTGGCCGAGGGCAGGCTGACGTTCGGCGACAACAGACTGTCCGCGGCACGGACGAGCGGACGGGCGCTGAAGGCCTGGCGCGAAAACTTCGCCTATATGCCCCAGGACACTGCCGCCGATATCGCCCTTTCGGTTCTCGAAGTCGTGGTTCTCGGGCGGCTTGGCCGACTGTCGCTGCATATCGACGACGAGACGCTCGACATGGCGATGATGCGCCTTTCGCAGGCCGGTATCGCCCATCTCGCCGGTCGCGACATCGCTTCGCTGAGCGGCGGCCAAAGGCAGATGGCGCTGTTTGCGCAGGTACTGATGCGCGAGCCCCGCATCATGCTGCTGGACGAACCCGTCAGCGCGCTTGATTTGAAGCATCAGGTTGCCCTGCTCGATCTGGTGCGCCGGGAAACGCGCGCCAATGGCTGGATAACCATGGTCGTGCTGCATGATCTCAATCTTGCCTGCCAGTATGCGGACAACCTGCTGGTGATCGCAAACGGCACGATGAAGGCGAGCGGTGAACCGCAATCGATCGTAACGCCATCGCTGATCGCGCAGACCTATGGCGTCGAGGTCGAGGTCTTGCGGGATCGCCGCGGTCAGCCGGTCATCCAGCCACTGGTCGCCGAGAGTTTGTGAGCTCTCGCGGCAGTCATCCAGCTTTCTGCGCGGTCTTCTGGAGCTCGAGGAGAAGCTCGATCACTTCGCGGGCGCATTCATCGCCGACCCCGCCTCGGGCAAGTTGTGCGGCCTGGCCGCCCACAAGGATCTGCTGCGGCTGCGCAGTTCTACAGGTCGGCGGAACTGGATCGGTGGCCCACCGGCCCGAAGAACAGGTCGAGATAGCAGTGTCCGGCAGTCTTCGTATCGCCGCCGCCCGTCGCACGAACAAAATTCGATGCGGGCGCCTTGGTTTCGCGCAGACTCAATGCAGCCCGAACAGGTTCAGCAACTCTTCGCGGTGTCGAACGAATTCCGGTGCGCTGCGGTCGCGGGGTCGGGGCAGATCGATTTCGATCAGGCGCGGCTCGCCGCCCTTCTCCCGTGGCAGGATCAGGATCCGGTCGGCCAGGTAGATCGCCTCCTCGAGATCATGGGTGACGAGAATGTCGTCACATCCTCATCGCGCCAGATCCGTGCGAGTTCCTGCTGCATGCCGATCTTGGTCATCGCGTCGAGCGCGCCGAGCGGTTCGTCGAGCAGCAGGATCTCGGGCTGGACGGCCAGAGCCCGAGCGATGCCGACGCGCTGGGCCATGCCGCCCGACAGCTGCCGGGATAGGCAGCCTCGAACTGCTGCAGGCCGACGAGCATAGTGGCGCGCCCGTCCCCTCGCCTGCTCACGCGATAGGCCTCTTGTTTCCAGCCCGAAGGAGACATTGTCGAGCACGGTCAGCCAGGGGCAGAAGGCGCGGTTCCTGAAAGATGACGGCACGCTCTGCGCCGACGCCTCGCACCGCCTTGCCATCGACGAGGACCTCTCCCGTGTCGGAATCCTTAAGACCTGCCAGAACGATCTAGCGGATGAGGGCTTGGCGGCTCTTCATGCCTTCCGTCGGCGGCGCCGGCGGCAGAGGGCCGTCGAGGTCATAACCGTGCAGGTCGAGCGTGCCGCCGGTCAGGCCGTTGAGGAGGCCGATCCCGTCCTCTTCGACGATGAGCGAGGTCAGACGGTCGTATTTCTCTCGCGTCTCCGCCTCGGTCCTGCCGACGAAAGCGGATACGCCGGGCATGACGAGAATATGATCGGGGTTTCGGCCGAGACCACGGGCGCGTACCTTGATATCCCGATAGAACTCCTGGGCGGTTTCCTATGCGGTAGCAATGCCGGCTTACAAAGGGACGTCCGTAACGGGTATCAATGCCTTGATGTGCGCAGGCATCAGCCTCGTTTTGGCCGGGTCGGGGCATGGTCGAGGCCGGCGGCCGCCTTCTTCAGGCAGTCGAGGTAGCGGTCGCGGTTGGCGATGCCATCGTCGCGTGGCGTGACGAGGCAGAGCGTTGCGGCTGCATGGCCTTCCTCGCCCCGCACCGGTACGGCAAAACAATGGGTGAAGCTGTCGACGATGCTGTTGAAGGTGAAGAGACCTTCACGCTCGGCCTGGCGCACTTCGGTGATGAAGGTTTGCGGCTCGAGCCATTCGCCGTTCGGCAGGCGAAAATCCTGCGGCGGAATGAAGTTCAGGATTTCCTGATCCGACAGATGCGCGACGAGCAGGCGGCCCGACGCCGTCCACGGGATCGGCACCGACTGCCCGACATCCGTCGAAATGCGGAAGGGGCGCGCGCCTTCGCGCATGCGGACGACGGTGTATCTGTTTCCATCCAGCATGCAGAACTGCGCCGTTTCCCGCGTCTCGTCGGCAAGCTGTTCCAGTGCGGCCTCGCATTCGCGGGTGAAGTCGAAATGGTTCTCATAGGCTGCGCCGAGGAAATAGAGTTTGCGGCCGAGATAGACACGCCCCTCGCCGCCGGTGAATTCCAGGATGCCATTCTGCAGCAGCAGGTTGACGAGTTCGTAAACCGATGAGCGCGGCGCGCCGATCTGCGCGGCGATTTCATTCGGCTTCAGGGCCTGCCGTTTCTGGCGCAGGAAATCGAGGATCTCGAAGGCGCGGTCGAGCCCTCGGGCGCGCTTGCCGGCTGCTTCGTCCTGAACTGCATCCATTGCTCTCGATCCCTTTTTGTCCGGCCAAGCTTTTCGAGCCGTCTGACGCATCTGTCAATCGATCCCGTCATTCCTAGCGAATGAAATTTTCCCACCCCTCTTGCGAGGAAGAAAAATCGGCATAAGATCACCTCGTCCAATATATAGATCACATGTACATTATATTGGATACTGATGGCAAGCCGTCAACGCTGCCGCACACAAAAAAGGGGATCGACATGAAGAATCTTGAAAACGGCATTTCCGCTTCGCTACGCCGCCGCCTTCTTGCGGGCGCTGCCGCCGCTGCGGCACTCCTCGTCTTTTCGGCAGGTACGGCCTCGGCCGCCGCCAATTGCATCAAGGGTGACAGGAAGGCGCCCTATACGATCGGCTGGGCGAATATCTATTCGGTGCCGACCTGGATGAAGCAGACTGAAGGCACCATCACAGCTGAAGTGGAGGAGCTGAAGAAGGCGGGCCTGGTCAAGGACCTGATGATCACGGACGCGCAGGGTAACGCCCAGACGCAGATCCAGCATATCCAGTCGATGATCGACGCCAATGTCGACGCCATCGTCGTGATCGCCGGTTCCTCCAACGCGCTCGACCGCGTCATATCCGATGCCTGCGACAAGGGCATTGCCGTCGTGAATTTCGACAGTCTGGTCAATACCGACAAGGTGACGGCGAAGATCAACACCGATTCCAACGAATGGGGCACGACCGCTGCCAAGTGGATGGTCAGCCAGCTCGGCGGCAAGGGCAAGATCATCATCATGAACGGCCCGGCCGGCATTTCGGTGAGCGACGACCGCCGCAAGGGCGCCCAGCCGGTCCTTGACGCCAATCCCGGTCTCCAGGTGATCACCGAGACGAACACGGAATATAACGTCGCTCCGGCACAGGAAGCGATGACCAGCCTGCTCTTCGCCAATCCCGAAATCGACGGCGTGCTGTCGCTCGGCGGCGCGCTATCGGCCGGCTCGGTGCTGGCCTTCGAGCGCCAGGGCCGCGACCAGGTGCCGACAACAGGCGAAAACGCCAGGCAGTTCCTGGAGCTCTGGAAGGAGAAGGGACTGAAGGGCTGGGCGACCATGCAGCCCAACTGGCTCGGCGCGCTGTCCGTTTACACCGCCGTGCGGGCGCTGGAAGGCAAGGACGTTCCGGCCTTCGTCAAGGTGCCGCTGCCTGTCATCGACGACAGCACGATCGGCAGCTACCTCGCCCGGGCCGACAAGTTCCCGGCTGACGGCTATATCTACTCGGACTACGACAAGGCGCTCTTCGACAAGCTGCTTGCCGCCAAGTAATCCGCCCAAGTAACTCGGGTTGAGGAAAGCCGTCATGACGGAAGAAAGACCCCTGCTGGAAGCCCGGCAGGTGTTCAGGGGATTTTTCGGCAATCCCGTTTTGAAGGGCGTCGATATCGCCCTTCTGCCGGGCAGGGTTCACGCCCTGCCCGGCGAAAACGGCGCCGGCAAGTCCACGCTGATCAACCTCCTGTCCGGCGCTCTCCAGCCAGACGGCGGTTCCATCTTCGTTGACGGCAAGCCGGTCGAGCGCTTCAGCCCGGCGGCTGCGCGCGGTGCGGGTATTGCCGTCGTTCAGCAGGAGCTGAGCCTCACGGCCAGTCTCTCGATTGCCGAAAATATCGGGCTCGGCGCCTTTCCGCGCCGGTTCGGCCTCATCGACTACAAAGCGCTTCATCGCGGCGTGCGCGATGTTTGCGATATGGTCGGGCTCACCGAGCCGCTCGACATGCCCGTCGCCGACCTCGCGCTTGGCCGCCGCCAGATGGTGGAGATCGCCAAGACGCTGTTCCGCAAGCCGCGTGTGCTCATTCTGGACGAGCCGACCTCATCGCTCTCCGCGCACGAAGCCGGCATCCTTGCCCGCCTGATCGAGACGCTGAGGGACCGCGGCACGGCACTTCTCTATATTTCCCACCGCCTCAACGAGGTTCAGGCGCTGTGTTCGCATGTCACGGTGCTGAAGGACGGCTTGGTCACCGCCGACCAGTCACTGTCCGGCATCGACGGCGAGGGCCTGGTGCGGCTGATGGTCGGCCGCGAGACTGGCGACCTGTTCCCGCCGCGGCTGGCCGCAGCGCCCGGCCCGATGCGCATCAGCGTCGAAGGTTTTTCCGCCGGCATGGTGCGTGACGTCGGCTTCTCTGCCCGCGCCGGCGAGATCGTCGGTATTGGCGGGCTCGTGGGACAAGGGCAGGAAGACCTGCTGCTCGGTCTCTACGGCGCGATTCCGGCCGCAGCGTCTAGAGCGGAGGTATCCGGCAAACCAGGCCTCCCCGCTGATGTCGGCGAGGCGAATGCCGCCGGCATCGTCTATGTCCCGGCCGACCGCAAGCATGAGGGGCTGGTGCTGCCGCATTCCATTGCCTCCAATCTCATCCTGCCCTCGCTCGGACGGCTCGCCCGCAAGGGCCTGCGCGACCGGCCGGCGGAAAACGGACTGGTCGCCGATCTCGCGCGCCGGCTGACGATCAAGGGCGACACGGCCCGCCCGGTGCAGGCGCTTTCCGGCGGCAATCAGCAGAAGGTGGCGCTCGCCAAATGGCTACCGCTCGATCCCTCCGTTCTGCTCCTCAACGATCCGACGCGCGGCGTCGACATCGAGACCAAGCGGGAAATCTACCTCATGCTCCGCGCCTTCGCCGCCGAGGGGCGGCTCGTCATTCTGGCCAGTTCCGATACGCCGGAGCTCGTGCATCTCTGCGACCGCGTCGTGGTTCTGCGCGAGGGCCGCGTCGCGGCGGTGCTGTCGCAAGATGAAATCAGCGAAGGAGCGATCGTCGGCGCGGCCATGGGTATCACCACGACGACGCAGGGAGAGGCAGCATGAGCACAAGTTCGTCATCCCGGCTCTACGGCTCAATCCAGCTTCGCCGCAACCGCGGCCTTGCCGGCCTCTATCTGGTTGTCGCCGCCTTTCTCATCCTCTATGCGCTGCTCTTTCCCGGCATCCTTTCGATCGGCGGCTTCTCCAAGTTCACGCAGAACTGGTTCCCGCTCGCGCTCGTCACCATGGCGCAGGCGCTGCTCATGCTGAACGGCGGCATCACGCTGGCGATCGGCCCGCTCGTCAGCCTTGGAGCGGTGATTGCCGCGACGACGATGGAAGGGGTGCTCGGCGTGCCGGGCGGCATTCTTGCGGTCGCACTCGCCGGCCTTTCGATCGGCGCCGCCATCGGCGTCATCGTCACCTATCTGAGGCTTCCCGCAATCATCGTCACGCTAGCCGGCTCCTTCATCATCGGCGGGGTCGCGCTCATCCTGCTGCCGCGGCCGGGCGGGTTCATTCCCGATTGGCTGTCGACGACGCTGGCCGGCCACACGCCCGTCGCCTTCCTGCTGCTCGTCGTGATCCTGGCGCTCTGGAAGATCTTCCTGGCAACGCCGCTCGGCCTCGGCATCTACGCGGCCGGCGACAATCCGGTCGGCGCCTTCCGCTCAGGTGTCCCGATCGAACGGGTGAAGGTTGTCGCCTTCGCCCTGTCCGGTCTTCTCGCCGCCCTGACCGGTCTCTTCGTCGCTGCGCAGACCGGATCGGGTGATCCGGTCATCGGCACGCCCTTCACGCTGAACTCGATCGCCGCCGCCGTGCTCGGCGGCGTGGGTTTCCTCGGCGGCAAGGGCACGATGCGCGGCGCGATCTGCGGCAGCCTGCTGCTCTCGGTGATGATCAACGTCATGTTCTTCCTGGGCTTCCCGCCGGTCGCCCAATACGTTGCTCAAGGCCTGATCATCGTCGGCGCAGTCGCCGTTCCGGAACTTCTCGGAGAATGGAGGGCAAGGCGATGAACATCATCAGGTCCGCGTTCCGCAATCCGCCGCTCCTGACCTTCCTTCTGGTCGCGCTCGTCTGGATCGTCGCAAGCCTCACACTGCGCGGTTTCGGCGCCTATGGCCACCTGCGCTACCTGCTCGAACTCGCCGCGGTGATCGGCATTGCCGCTGCCGGCCAGACGCTCGTCATCCTGATGGGCGGCATCGATCTTTCCGTCGGCGCGGTCATCACCGTCACGGCGATCCTGCTGCCGCTGATCTCGCCCGCCTGGGATCCGACCGGCCTCGCCGGCATCGCGGCGGCCCTTGCCATCGCCACCGGCATCGGCCTGATGAACGGCGCCGGTGCTGCCTATCTTCGCGTGCCTCCGATCATCATGACGCTTGCCATGGCGACCTTCCTGCAGGGCCTGCTCGTGATCGTCGCCGGCGGCAGCGCGGTTACCGTCAGCAACCCGGCGGTCATTCTGCTCGGGCAGGCGCGGCCGCTCGGCATTCCCTCAGGCATCATTCTGTGGCTCGTCGTCTCGATCGTCGTCCTGCTGCTCGTCCACCGCATGCCGATCGGCGCCCGTTTCCTGGCGCTTGGGGCGAACCCGCTGGCGGCCCGGCTTTCCGGCGTCAGCGTCACGCGCAACACCCTGATCGTCCATACGCTGTCGGGCTTTTTCGCAGGGCTTGCCGGCATTCTCGTGCTCGGCATGAACCGGCAAGGTTATGTCGGCATCGGCGACCCCTATCTGCTGACCTCGATCGCCGCTGTCGTGCTCGGCGGCACCTCCATCCTCGGCGGCCGCGGCACCTATGCCGGGACCATTCCCGGGGCAATCCTGCTCGTCACGACGACGGCGCTGATCACCGTCGTCAATGCTTCCCCCGGCTGGCGGTCGATCATGTTCGGCACGCTGATCCTTGCCCTTCTGCTCGTTTCCGGCCGCGAGGCGCGCCGATGACGGAACTCTATGACGGGCCGGTGATCGACCCGCATCACCACCTCTGGGACCTCAGCCTGCAACGCCATCCCTGGCTGCAGAAGGCGCGGGGGTCCGGCGAAGAGATGGTTTTCGGAAGCCTCGCACCGATCCTGCGCGACTACGGCATCGACGATTATCGCGCCGATGCTGCCCGCCAGAACGTGATCGCAACCGTGCATGTGGAGGCCGGCTGGTCCGTTGTCTACCCGCTGGAAGAGAGCCTCTGGCTGGATGGCCTCGACCGCAGCTCCGGCGTGGCGCACCGTTATATCGCGCGCGTGCCCCTCGACGGGCCGGACGCCGTGCGTCTGCTCGAGGCGGAAGCGGCAAATCCGAATGTCGTCGGCATCCGTGATATTCTGAGCTGGCATCCGGACGCGGCCAAGAGTTTTGCTCCGCGCCCGAACCGCATGGGCGATCCCGCCTGGCGGGCGGGGCTTGCCCATGCCACCCGGCTCGGGCTGGTCTTCGATCTGATGCTCTATCCCTGGCAGATGAATGAGGCGCTCGAACTGGTGCGCGCTTTTCCGCAAACCCTTTTTGTGCTCAACCACGGCGGCAGCCCGGCCGACCGGACGGAGGACGGCATGGCGCTCTGGCGCCGCGGCCTGCGGACGCTCGGTAGCGAGCCGAATTTGCGCCTGAAGATCTCCGACCTCGTCGCCTACGACAACCAATGGACGCTCGAAAGCCTGCGGTCGGTGATCGAGCATTGCCTCGATTGTTTCGGCCCGGCCCGCGCCATGTTCGCGAGCGACTTTCCGGTTGCGGGCTTGCACGCCTCTTTCGACGAGGTCTACCAGGTTTTCCGCACGGTCGCCTCAGAGCTCTCTTACGACGAGCAGCGCGCCCTGTTCTTTGCCACCGCCAATGACACCTATCGGCTCGGCATCGCCGATCCGGCCGAGATCAGCAGGGGCTGCCATGTCTGACCTTCATACCGTGACGGAAAATGTGCTGATCGACGAGCGGGTGCGCGGCTTTCCGCCCGGCAATCCGCCGCTTGCGCTGGATGCAATCGGCAAGCAGGGATGGAAGCCCTATGACGGCAGCATGGCCCTGCCGCTGATCTCGCTCGACCGGCAGGCTTTCACCGGCAATGTCGAACTGATGATGGCCTATGTGAAGAGCCATGGCGTCGAAATCGCCCCGCATGCCAAGACACCGATGTCGACGGCGCTGTCGGAGGCACTTCTGGCGGCAGGTGCCTGGGGCACGACGGTCGCCGATATCCGCCAGGCCGCCGTCCTGCTCAAGGCGGGACAGCGCCGGCTGATCCTCGCCAACGAGATCGGCGGGGCCGCCGCCGCTCGCCGGCTCGCGGCCCTGCTTGGCCACTATCCCGATGCGGAACTTCATATTTTCGTGGATTCGACCGCGCTGGTCGAGGCTCTTCGCTCCGCCTGGCAGGAGCGTGTCGATCTGCCGCCCCTCGGCCTGCTGGTGGAGTTCGGTGCCGGCCGTGCCGGTGCCCGCAGCGGCGACACCGCCGAGGCAATTCTCGACACGATCCTTGCCGTGGAGACGCCGTCCTTCAGGCTGACCGGCATCGCCGCCTATGAGGGGGCGGCCGCGACCGCCGATGCGGACGAGACGATGCGTCGCATCGACGCGCTGATGGCGGTGACATCGGATTTCTTGCCGAAGCTGCGCGCGCGCATCGGCAAGGAGCGGCCGCTCCTCGTGACGGCCGGCGGTTCGGTCTTTTTCGACCTTGTCATTGCCAGGCTTTCAGCTGCCGTTGCGGCCGATCCCGCCTGCCGGCTGGTGCTGCGCAGCGGCGCGATCTTCTTCCACGATCACGGCATCTACGAGCGCGGCCTTGCCGGCCTCGATGCACGCGGCGGTTTCCGCATCGGCGGTGAGACGATCTCGGCGGTCACAGCTTTCCGTCCGGCGCTGCGGGTCTGGGCCGAGGTCCTCTCCCGGCCGGAGCCGCGGCTTGCGATCTGCGGCATGGGCATGCGCGACGTGGCGATGGACCAAGGCCTGCCGCGGCCGCTGGCGCTCTATCGCAATGGGGCGCGTCTTGCCGATCTCGAAAGTGCCGAGGTGTTTCGTCTCAACGATCAGCACGCCTTCGTGGCCCTTGCCGACGGCAGCGACGTCGCGGTCGGCGACGTCATCGAGTGCGGCGTCTCGCATCCCTGCACCTGCCTTGACCGGCATGCCATCCTCTACGGCCTCGACCCGGACCATTCGGTGACGGCGGCCTATCTGACCAGCTTCGGCTGAACTCTCCCTCTAAAAGCAAGAAAAGGAAAACCCGCCATGATCCAGCGTTATCAGAAAGGTTCGCGTATGAGCCAAGCCGTCAGCTACGGCGGTCTCGTCTATATCGCCGGCCAGGTCGCGGAAAATCGCAAGGCTGATATCAAGGATCAGACCCGCGACGTGCTCGGCAAGATCGACGCCCTTTTAAAAGAAGCCGGCATCGACCGCTCGCGCCTGATCGCCGTCAATGTCTTCCTGCCGGCGATCGTTGATTTCGAGGCGATGAACAGCGTCTATGATGACTGGATCGACATCGAAAACCCGCCGGCCCGCGCCTGCACGGAAGCTCGTCTCGCCGATCCCGATCTGCGCGTCGAAATGACCGCGATCGCCGCGCTCTAGCGCATCGGCCCGAAAATCGGATTCGATTTTCGGAAAGCACGATGCGTAGGTTGAAAGTGTTACAGCGTCCTTTGCGCGTCTCAAAAAGACGCGCGGCGCTATAACGGCATCGCAACTGCCCGCACTGGAGACATCATGCACAGCGGTCTCGTCAATCCGATCGACTTTTCGCGCGAGGGCCGGCAGGCCGGCCACCTCGCCATTCCCTATTCGATCGACCGGTCGCCCTATTATCAGATCCACATTCCGATCCTTCGTCTGAAAAATGGCGAGGGGCCGTCTTTGCTGCTGATGGCCGGCAACCATGGCGACGAGTATGAGGGCGAACTCCAGCTCGGCAGGCTGATGCGCCTGCTTGATGTCGCCGAAATCCGCGGCGCCGTCACCATCCTGCCGATGGCGAACCTGCCGGCGGTGATGGCGGCCAAGCGCTGCTCGCCCTTCGACGGCGGCAACCTCAATCGGGCGTTTCCCGGCGATCCCAGCGGGTCGCCGACGGCGCGCCTCGCTCGTTTCCTCGAACACGAGCTCTTTCCCCGCCATGACGTCGTGCTCGACCTGCATTCGGGAGGCACCTCCATGACCCACCTGCCCTGCACGCTGATCGAGCGGCAGGCCGATGCCGGCCGTTTCGAACGGTCGGCTTCACTGATGCGCACCATGGGTGCCGCGCATGCCTTCATCGCCGATAACGGGCCGACCGCACCGACATCGATGGGGGCTGCGGCAAGGGCCGGGACCATCGGTCTTTCCGGCGAATTCGGCGGCGGCGGCACCGTGACGCCTGCAACAATGGGTTTCACGGCGGCGGCGATCGACCGGCTGCTCGTCACACTCGGCATCGTGAAGCATCCGGTCCTGTCGCGCGTGCCGCTCGCCGAGCCGGGACCGTTGCAGCTACTTTCACTATCTAGTTTCCGTCCATAAACGCTGGTTTTCTTGAGCTTGCAGCGCACTTGGGTTCCGCTTGGTGGCCGCTTTGAAGCCATGCGGTGTGGCTCATGGGTGCTAATTGCGGCGGCCAGGATTTCTGGTGGACATGCGCGCATTGGCAACTGCCGGCGTCACGCCGGTCCGGTTTTGGCTGGCGACATGGGATGTCAGGTCGGCCTGAGGCGGGCGAAGAGGGCGAGATTGTATGCGACCACCGAGGACCAGACATAAGCCTTGAAGTGGTCGAGCCCACGCCAGGTGCAGCGCCCCAAGCCGTAGGCGCGTTTGAGGCAGGAGATGCCGGCCTCGATGCCGGCGCGGAAGTTGCGCAGCTTGCGATAGACCCAGCGGCTCTTGACCATGTCTTCGATCCTGAGGCCGCACTTCTTGTGGAAGGCCATGTCGCAGATGCCCCAGGCTTTGGCTCGGCTCAAATTATCGCGGCTGGCATAGCCGCCGTCGGCCGCCGCCTGACGCGGCGCCTCGCCCCAGATGCCGATGTGGCGTTCCAGCATCGGCAGCAAGCGCTCGCTGTCGGCCGGGTTGCCGGTTTCGACGACGAGGTCGAGGATCAGCCCGCTTGTGCCGGTGGTCAAATTGATCTTATGGCCATACTCGACGTCGCGGCTGCCTTTGACGATGATGTCGGCATGCGGCTCGAACAAACTGACCAGCTTGTCGCCAGCCGGCACCGCCTCGCCGGCCAGGACCCGCCGCTCGGTCTGGGCGATGATCCGTTCGATCAGCGGCTTATAGTGGCGGAGTTGGGCCTGCCAGAGTTCGACCGCCGGGCCCGCCGCCAAGGGCAGTTGCGCCGCCGCCTGTTCGAGATAGCTCAAGGTGGTGCGCGTGATCCTGACCAGCGCGCGATAGTGCTGAACTCGTTTCGGACGACCGCGGGTAAATTGGATCGCCCGGGATCGCTTCTTCGCCGCGCGGCAGTGATCGTGCCATGAGATGGCGCTGCCCAAGGAAGCCGCCTGCTGCAACAGCCGCACCATCACCCGCACGCAGTCCCACAAAAGACTACTGTCGCTCGGTTCGTGCATCAGCGCCGAAGTGACGGTGCTGTCGATGCGCACGACCTTGCCGCGTTCCACCTTGTCCTGCCGGGCGCTCGTCAACAGCACGCGATTGATCGCTTCAAAGGTCCCGGCCCGGATCGCGCTGATCGTCTTGTGCAAGACCGACTTCTTCGGGTTCCACCCCCACGGCAGCCGGGCAAAGGCCCGGAACGAGGCGGAATCTTCCAGATGAAAGGCCAACTCCTCATAACTCAACTGACGGTGTTGTTTGAGCAGGGCGCAACGCAGCACGGCCTCCGCCGGCAGGCCCTCGCGGCCGGTCTCCTTGACGCCGTGGCGGCGCAGGTCCTGCGCTACCAGCCCGAGCAGATCACGATGCTCATCCAGCCATTGCGACATGGCTTTCAGCTCGCGGCCGATCTCGTGTTCGGCGAAAAGATCGAATATATTGGCTTGGACGGTGCGTTCTTGGCGCATTGTCGGCTCCGGCGGTTGCGGGTTTGTCTTTAGAATCAATGGCTTGATCTAAAGTATACCTGAAACCGCCGGGCTTTGCCCGTCGCAATATCGCTATTCCTCCAATAATTTCAGTGGTTTACCGTTTGTGGACGGGCACTATCTAGGCATAGCCAGGGCATCTATGCGAACCGCAGAGGCTGGTTCGAGCCCGCCGTCGCCCTCGGCGCCATCGTTGCCGCCGGTGAGCTTGCCGGATGGTATCATGATCTGGAGCGTCTGGAGCAGCCGGAGGAAGAGCTGCGCTTTGCCGAGAGCGGTATTGTCATTTCCCACAGGCTGCACTGCGACAGCCAGGCCGGCGACTGCCTGATCCAGGTCGCCGAACCCATCGCATCCTGAGGAGCGCTGATCCGCTTAAGTGATTGCGTCGACCGCTGCCTTGACCCAGTCGAGGCGCTTTGCCGGTATCAGGCCGTAATTGTAGAAGTTCACGCCGTCAGCGCCGGCGTCGACGGCAGCCTTGGCGCGTGCGGCGAGCACCGCCGGCCCGCTGACTTCGGGATAGAAGACGCGCAGGCCAACGCCCACAAACTTTCCCGGTCCGATTGCCGCCCGGCCGGTCCGGATGACATCGGCGACGGCATCCGGTTCCATGTCGTAACAGCAGAGGATTGCGCCGTCGCAGAACTTGCCGACGGCTGCGAGATCGACGCCGCCGAGCCATCCGTCCTTCAGGTCGATGAGCACGATGCGTGTCGCCGGATCGGCGGCCGCCTTGATCTCACCGATCAGGCTGGTCACCGGTTCGCTGCGCCAGGTGAGGTAGGCATGCAGATCGGGATGGTCGCGAAAGGCATCGGTGCCGGCTGCCGGGAAGTCGGGGAATTGTCGCTCCGGGACAGCTCGTTCGCAGAGTTCCGCGATGAAGCGCGCCACCGACCGGCGTGCGCCTTCGACCGGCACGCCGGCCTTTTCGGCACGCGCCGAGCAATGGTTGCAGAAGCAGAGCGACAGCAGGAAATCATCTTCGGCGTTCAGGCCGACGCCGTCTTTCTCGTGATGGTATTCGTGCGCGAATCCCATGAAGTTCGGGCTCTCGAGTTCCATCATATCGGGCCGGTAGTTCGTCGTAATGTCGCGAACAAGGGTGACGGCATAGGCCCGCGCCGCCGGGCTGGAGGGGCAAAGATTGTAATAGTTGGGATTGCCGAAGGCGTTTCGCGTCACATGATCGGGATGCAGCATACCGAGACGGGTATTGTGCAGGCAGACCGTCCAGCAGGAGACCTTGAGACCCGTCGCCTCGCGTCCCTTGACGAGCACTTCCAGCATGTCGCCGCGCTCAGTGACATTCCCCGCCATCAGCGGCCGGATCAGCTTATCCCGCCACAGGCTTTCATCCGCCCGGAAGTAGACCGTCCCGTCTTCGGGGAAATAGGCCTTCTGCCGCGGGCTGCGCGGCTGAAGGAACCGGCCGGCGTGATAGGAGGTCGCCAGGCTGACCGTATTCAGGCCCGCGCGGCCGTCAAGCTCGGCGGCAAAGGCGTCGAGCCCCTGGTCCTGGATATCCCAAGGGTAAGTCCACATGGAAAGATGCATGGCGTGCTCCCGTCAGTCTGTCCATTTTATAGAACACGTGTCCATAATAGTGTCCAGGCCGATCTTGGAGGCGGGGCGCCTGCCTAGAAGCGTTTTTGCATAATGCGGATGGCCGAAAAGGACAGCCGCCTTGTAAAGTGCCAGGCTGATAGCTATTGCGGTGCCGTCTCAGATGTCGACGGCGAGGCCCTTGGCTTTCAGCACCGGTTCCAGATTGCTGACCTCGATGACCGATTTGCCTTGCTTATACGCCGCGATATAGCCGGCCTCGGCATCTTCGCGGGCCTGTGACAGCCTGGCGACGTCCTGCGCTTCCTGGCGGCGCACGACCACCAGGCCGTCGGCATCGCCGGCGATGATGTCGCCGGGATGGATGATTTCGCCGCCGACGATGATCGTGTCGTTCACCGCCGCAATGGTTTCCTTCACCGTCCCCTTGATGCAGACGCTGAGCGAGAAGACGGGGAAGCCAAGCTCCCTCAGCTGAAGCGTGTCGCGCACGCCGGTGTCGGTCACGAGGCCGCCGATACCCTTTGCAAGGCAGGCATTGGCAAGCACATCGCCGAAGGATCCGGCCTCTTCGTACTCACCTGCCGATACGACGATGATATCGCCCGGCTTTGCGTAGTTGATGGCGAGCTGCAGCATGATGTTGTCACGCGGCGCGCATTTCACCGTGAAGGCCGGACCGCACAGTTTCATGCGATAGTCGACGGGCTTGAGGCGGGAGGAAAGGGCTCCGCGGCGCCCTTGGGCCTCATGGATCGTCGCGGGTGAAA
The DNA here is from genome assembly GCF_001679785.1 of Rhizobium leguminosarum. Lineage (NCBI taxonomy): Bacteria > Pseudomonadati > Pseudomonadota > Alphaproteobacteria > Hyphomicrobiales > Rhizobiaceae > Rhizobium > Rhizobium leguminosarum. The sequence goes on along the minus strand of NZ_CP016291.1, from coordinate 161,141 downwards.
ATTTGGAAACGGCGTCGATATCGGCTTTGCTTGGCCGTTCGGCGATATCTTTAATATGGATCACGGATGCCTCCCATCGTTGGCCGACGGCGGGCATGTCCCGCCGTCTGATTTCGTTTGGATGTCGTCATTGGATGGTGCCGCTGCCGGTCGGCTTACGGGATCGGGTCGAACTTCAGCTCGGAGAGCGATACGACCTTGTCGGTGCGCGTCATCTTGTATTCGGTATCCGGGCCGAGCCACTTGTCCCAGATCTTGTTGATCTCGCCCGATGCGTCGAGCTTGCGAAGGATCTCGTTGATCTTGGCGGTCAGCGCCGGCTGATCCTTGGCCATGCCGATGCCGATCGGCTGATACAGCATCGGCTCCTCGATCATCCGCATTTCCTTGCCCTTGCTCTTCGATTCATTGACGAACTTGGTCGTCGTCATGGTGTTGGCCACCATTCCGCGCGCCTTGCCCTGCTGGACGGCGAGATAGGCAGAGGCGGTATCCTGGAAGGTCAGCGGGTCGGACTTGTTGAGCTTGATCGACATCTCGGAGGTCGAACCCTTGGTCGAAGCGATGCGCTGGCCCGCATAGTCGGCCTTCTTCTTGCCGGCATCTTCGGCCGGCACGATCAGCATTTCCTTGGCGAGATAATAGGGATCGCTGAACTGGATCTGCTCGGCGCGGCTCAGAGTATAGGCGAGGTTGGCAACGGTGATGTCGACGCGGCCAAGCTTGACCTCGGGCACGCGCGCCTCGACCGAAACTGGCTTGATTTCAGCCTTGACGCCCAACTCCTTGGCGATGGCGCCGCAGAGGTCGACGTCGAAACCGGCCATTTCGCGGGTCTTCGGATCGGGCGAAGCGAAGGGAGGAACGTCGGCGAACGTCGCGCAGCGCAAGGTTTTCGCCGAGATGATGTTGTCGAGCTGATCGGCTTGTGCGGGCAAGGCCGCCGCCATGCCGGCAAATGCGACGGTGAGGGTTAGGCATTTCCAGTTCATTGCTGTTCTCCTTTGTTTTTGGTGATTGGTATCAATGCCTGAGATCAGCGAGGAATCGCTGCGCCCGGGGATGGCTTGGATTGTTGAAAAATTCCTCAGGCGTCGCCATTTCGAGGATCTGGCCGGCATCGATGAACCAGACCCGATCCGCGACGTCACGCGCGAAACCCATTTCGTGGGTGACGCACAGCATGGTCATGCCTTCGGACGCCAGGCTCTTCATGACGGCCAGCACTTCGCCGACCATTTCAGGATCGAGCGCGCTGGTCGGCTCGTCGAACAGCATCACCGGCGGTTCCATGGCAAGGGCGCGGGCGATTGCCACCCGCTGCTGCTGGCCGCCCGACAACTGACCGGGATAGGCCCGCGCCTTGTCGGCCAGACCGACCCGATCGAGAAGCGTGAGGGCCTTGTCCTCAGCAACATCCGGCGCCACGCCTTTCACCCGGATCGGCGACATCGAGACGTTTTCGACGACCGACAGGTGCGGAAACAGGTTGAAGTTCTGAAACACGAAGCCGATCCGGCTGCGCAGCGCATTGAGTTCCTTTGCCCGCATGGCGGCGTGGATGTTTTGCCCGTCGAGCGTGATCGATCCGCTGTTGATCTCCTCTAGGCGATTGATCGTGCGGATCAGCGTCGATTTTCCCGAACCGGACGGCCCGCAGATGACCACGACTTCGCCGCGCGAGACCTGCGCATCGATATCCTTCAGGACCGGATAGTCGCCGTAGCTCTTGCAAACCTGCGAAAGGCGGATCGTCTGCAATTCCTGTGCTGAAACTGACATGGTCATAGCTGCTCCGATATGATTTTCGATGGCGCGACCAAGGCGGCGGCAGGAAGGTTGGAAAGTCCCGCCCGCCGCCGCGTGATGCTTCGCTCAAGGCGATTTGCGAAGTAGGTGAGCGTCCAGCAGATGGCGAAGTAGACGATCGCCAGAATGAGGAAGACCTGGAAAGGCTGCGTCAGGAGCTGGTTGTTGACCTGGCTTGCGGCAAAGGTCAGGTCCGGCACGTTGATCACGTAGCCGAGCGTCGTGTCCTTGATCGTCGAGACGAAGGTGGAGATGATGCTCGGGATCATGTTGTAGAGCGCCTGCGGCAGGATGATGAAGCGCATCGCACCTAAATAACCGTGACCAAGCGCACGCCCTGCGTCCATCTGGCCCGGTCCGAGCGCAACGATGCCGGCACGGACGACTTCGCTCAGGAACGCGCTTTGATAGACCACGAGCGTCGTCAGCATCGTGACGAAGCTCGGCACATCAGCGCCGGTCAGCAGCGGAACGAGGAAATAGCTCCACAGGATGAGCATCAAGAGCGGCACGCCCCTGGTGAAATAGACCAGTGCCGTGACCGGCCAGCGCAGCAGCGGCGACCTGGAGAGCCGCGCTAAAGCGAACAGGATGCTGACCGGAAAGGCGAGAGCGATGCTGAGCGCCGAAAGGATCAGCGTATTGGCGAGCCCGCCAAGCGGGCCGTTCGGATATTGGCCAATCAGCAGCAGCAACCAGTAGTCTTGGACGATGGCGATCATGTCGTGGATCATGCGCGCGCGCTCCTGGCAGGATCAGCGCGCATCGACAGATAGGCGCCGATGCTCATGATCACGAGCGAGAAGAAGAGGTAGAGAACCGTGCCGATCAGGTAGATCTCGAAGGTCCGGAAGCTGAGGTTCTCGATTTCCTTGACGGCATGCGTCAGCTCCGAGGCTCCGATGACGACGGCGAGACTGCTGTTCTTGAACAGGGAAACGCTGTGATTGATGAGCGGCGGCAGCGCGTTGCGCACGCCTTGCGGCATGATGACGAAACGCATCGCCGAGACGTAGCCGTGGCCAAGCGCGCGGGCGGCCTGCATCTGGCCGGGGCTGACCGAGCGCACGCCCGAACGAAGATCTTCGCTGAAGTAGGCCGCCTGGCAAAGCCCGAGCCCGATCACCGCAAAGATGGCCTCGGCATTATGGACGGCCAGCCATTCGGCTACTCCGCTCGGCATTAGCGTGAAAATCCCGAAGTACCACAGCATCAGCTGAACCAGGGTGGGGACGTTCCTGTGGTAAGAGACGTAAGTGGCAACTAACGGATCGCCGAAACGAAAGGGTGACAAACGCAGCGCCAGCAGCAGAAGTGCCAGCGCCATCGCCATAGACCAGGAGCCGGCATAGATGATGAATGTCATCTCGATGCCATGCAGCAGCATGGCGGTATATTCCGGATTTCCGAGGATTGCCGAAAGGTCGAAACCGCTCACGGGTTTGGCTCCCCGGATTGGTCCGGCTTCGCCGAAGGCTGGGGCTTTGCCGTCTGCAGCCCGCCCATGACCTGCAGCGTCGGGGTGATCTCCATATGTCCGATGTTGACGGCGACGGGGGCTGCTATGGCGAAGGCAATCGCGTCGGCGATATCGGCCGCCTGCGGCAGTTCGAAGCCGTCGATGAACCGTTCGCGGATGCTGGGGTCATCGCCATGGACGTGATTGAAAATGTCAGTGGCGACCCGGCCGGGGCAGATTTCCGTGACCCGTACCCGCTTGCCGAAAGCGTCGACGCGTAACTGGTTGGACAGCATGCTCACCCCTGCCTTGGTGGCGTGATAGGATGAGTTGCCGCCGAAATTGTAGGCGCCGGCAATCGACGAGATGTTGATGACATGTCCGCGGTCCCGCGCCACCATGCCGGGCACGACCAGCCGGCAGCTGTGCAGAACCGCCCGGAGATTGACGTCGACGATGAGATCGATATCGCCCTCGTCAGCTTCCAGGAATTTCTTCGGCCGGTCGACACCGGCATTGTTGACGAGAATATCGAACTCCACCCGACGTGTGAGCTCTGCCATGGCCTGACGGTCGGTCACGTCGATGACGTGGGCGATGCAGCCCGTCCGCGCGGCCAGCTGCTGCAACGCTTCGGCGCTACGGGCAACCGCATGGACCTCGATGTTCTCCCGGCGGAACCGCTCCACCACGGCTGCGCCGATACCGGAAGATGCGCCGGTCACCAGTGCGGTCTTGTAGTCGGAGAATGGCATTGTCGTTCCCTTGTTGTTGATCGAGACAGTAGCGAAGCTTAAACCCCTTGCCTAAGACCGATTATCTCTGGAGCAATAAGCAACGGTTATGGAGCCGGCGCAGGCTGCTGAAGAAGAGAAAGAGCTGATGCCGGGCATCACCTTGCGGCATCCGGGCCTGAGGAAAGCAGCGACGGCGTCGCGTTGCAAAAGCAATGCGTGTCTGCAAACATATAAGCCGCGCACATCAGAACGGTACCCCGATCCTCATGGACATCAGACGCCTCAAATCTTTCATCGTGATCGTCGACAGCGGCAGCATCACGCGAGCGGCGGACCTTTTGCATATCGCCCAGCCAGCGCTCAGCCAGCAGCTTGCCGCACTGGAGGAGCATTTCGGCCACAAGCTGCTGATCCGCAGCCAGCAGGGCGTCAGCATGACCGATGCGGGACATGCAGTGTACCGCCATGCGCAAATTATCCTTCGGCAGATGGAGCAGGCGCAAGCGGATGCATCGGCAGCCGGCAATTCGCTTGCCGGGCGCGTATCCGTCGGTCTCGTGCCCTTCAGCAGTGCCGCCACGCTGTCGGTCGACCTCCTGGCTGAGACGCGGAAACGGCATCCCGGTATCCTGCTGCACCTCACCGAAAGCGTCGGCCAGACCTATAGCCAGATGATCATGAACGGCAGGCTGGAGATGGCGCTTCTCCATGGAACAGGACCGATCAAGGGTGTCCGCTTCGAGCCGATCCTGAGCGAAGAGTTTTTCCTTGTCGCCCATCGGGACTTTGCGATCGAAGCGGATGCGAAGCCCGTTCCGGTCAATACTCTTGACGGAATGCCGCTGCTGTTGCCGCCGGCCTATAATTTCGTTCGCCGCGCGGTCGATACCGCCTTCACGCGCACCCGCACGAATTTGAAAGTCGTGGCGGAAGTCGAGATCGTCCGTACCCTCGCCCGGGCGGTGGGCAGCGGTCTCGGCGCGACGATCATGCCGAAAGCCATCGCCGACCGCATCGTATCGGAATCGAGCGAGCCGCTGATCTGCCGGCTCGTTTCGCCACGGATCGAAGAAACCCTGTCGCTGTGCGTTTCCGACCAGAATCCCCTATCGGAACCGGCCCTCGCCGTCCGGGACATCCTCCTCGAGCTGACGGCGCGCTTGAAAAACTAAAAGCTCGCTGCCGATCAGCGCATATCCTTACAAAACTGGGCTATACGCGCGCATCCTTCGCCGAGTTTCTCCATGCTCGTGGCGTAGGAAATACGAAAGAAGGGGCTCATTCCGTAAGCCGCTCCTTGCACGGTCGCGACATGATGCTCTTCCACGAGCGCCATAACGAAATCGACGTCGGTCTCGATCCTTCGTCCGCCCTTGCTGGTCTTGCCGATCAGCCCCGAGATATTCGGGTAGATGTAGAAGGCGCCTTCGGGCCTATGGCAGCGCAGCCCTTCCACCACAGACAATCTGTCGAGAACGAAGTCGCGTCTTTCCTTGTAGATCGCCGCACGCTCCTTCAACAGATCCTGAGGCCCGTCCAGCGCCGCGGTCGCCGCAGCCTGCGTCAGCGTCGCGATGCCGCCGCCATTCTGTCCGTTGACGTTGCTGACGGCGGCGATCAAGTCTTTCGGCCCGGCGCAGAAGCCGAGCCGCCAGCCTGTCATCGCGTAAGCCTTGGAGACGCCGTTCATCGTCAGGACGCGCTCATAGAGCCTGGGCTCGACTTCGGCGATCGTGCAGAACTGGAAGTCGTCATAGACTAGGTGTTCGTAAATATCGTCGGTCATGATCCAGACATTGGGATGACGCAGCATGACCTCGGCAATGGCAGCCATCTCCGCCCGGGAGCAGGCGGCTCCGGTCGGGTTGTTCGGAAAATTAAGGAAAAGCCACTTGGTGCGCGGCGTGATCGCCGCCTCCAGATCCTCGGGACGCAGCTTGAATCCGTTCTGCTCGTGGCAGGGGACGGCGACCGGGACGCCGCCGGCGAATTTTACGATATCCGCATAGCTGACCCAGGAGGGTGTCGGAATGACAACCTCGTCGCCCGGATTGCAGGTCGCCAGCATGGCATTGAAAATCACCTGCTTGCCGCCGCCCGACACGACGATCTGGCTGGCCTCATAGTCGAGATTGTTATCCCGTTTGAACTTCCTGATCATGGCGGCCTTCAGCGCTGGGGTCCCGTCCATCGGAGGATATTTCGTATCGCCGGCAAGTGCTGCCGCATGGGCCGCCTCGATCGCGTGGGCCGGAGTGGGGAAATCCGGCTCGCCAGACGAGAGGCTGACGACCTTGATCCCCTTGGCGGCCAGTTCCCTGGCGCGCTGGGTCATGGCGGCGGATGCGGATATGGAGACGTTTTTCAGGCGGTCAGCGATGACGGACATCGACATGGTCCTTCGATGAGGTTGAAATGGGAAACCGCCCTTGGGCGATCAGGATTGCGTCAGTCGGCGAGTTCGGCGGCAGGCGCGAGCGTAGCACCCGTGGCTTCGATCTCGCCGCGCACGATGCCGGCAAGCTCCAAGGCGCCGGGTGTGTCGCTATGGACGAGAATGGAGCGGGCCGGCATTGCGATCACCGCTCTGTCGATCGTCTCGACGGTTCCTTCGAGCAGGAATTGTCGGACACGCGCACGCACCGCGGCCTCGTCCTTGATGACGGCGCCAGGCAGCCCGCGCGCGACAAGTCTGCCCTCGGCATCATAAGCCCGGTCCGCAAGGAAAAGCGCCAGCGTCTTCAAGCGCGCGCGTCTGGCCGCCTGTTGAATCTCGCTGCCTGAAGTGACGAAAACGACGAGGCCGGCATCCACGGTGGCGATCGCATCCATCATCAGGTCGGCCAGCACAGGATCGCGGTTGACCATATTGCCCATGGTTGCATGGAAGCTGATATGGGAGACAGTGACACCCTCGGCTTTGGCGATCGCCATCAGGGCGCCGATCTGATAGAGCATCTGCTGGCGAAGCTCGTCTGCCGAAAACGGTATTTCGCGCCGGCCGAACCCCAGCCGGTCGGGCAAGCCCGGATGCGCGCCGATGCCGACGCCGTTCAGTTTCGCGAGCCGGACCATGCGCCCCATCGTATCGGGGTCGCCGCCGTGGAAACCGCAGGCGATGTTGGCCGACGAGACGAGTTTCATCATCGCTTCGTCGTCGCACAGCCGGTAGGGGCCAAATCCTTCGCCCATGTCGGAATTCAGATCGATCTTCATCGGTTCCTCCTTTTGACGGCTGGTATGTCTTTGTGTTCCCGCAAGCCGCCCATATCAGGCCATCGCCTTCAGGGCGCGCTTGACCATCCGGGACGTTTGCCTGACGTCGTCAACATAGCGGGCGACAGCCTGCTCCACCGCACGCGCCTCGGCATGCGTCGAGCGAAGGAAGCTCAGGCGGGCGCCGATGCGGGCTTGCCCGAGCCGCCAGAGGTCGCACTCGATCACGCCGGCAATCTTGGGATAGCCGCCGGCAGTGTTGGCATCGCTCATCTGCACGATCGGTTCGCCGCCGGGCGGAACCTGGATCACGCCGGGCACGACGCCGTGGGAGCGCATCTCGATGGACGCTGTCGGCGTGATCGGCTCGCCTGACAGCCGGTAGCCGGTCCGGTCGCTTCGGGAGGAAATCCTCCAGGTCTGGCTCCAGAAAGCTTCACCATCTCTCGCGAAAAGATCATGCTCGCCGGCAGGCAGGGCGCGGATCGGCAGCGTGCCGTCGACAGCAGCCGGGAAGACATCGCGCAGCGCCACGGCCGGTTCGACGACGGCAAGACCCGAGGCCGGCAGCATGGCGATCTCTGCATCCTCGCCGACCGCGATCCGATCGGCCTTCGCCAGAGGCCGGCCGGCATTGCCGCCGAAACCGCCGCGGAGCGACGTACTTCGCGAGCCCATGACAACGGGGATATCCAGCCCGCCTCCGACCGAGATATAGGAGCGCGCCAGCCGTGGAGGCTGTTTCAGTTCGAGAACCTGTCCGGGCTCCGCGACATGGGCGCACCAGGGAAGCAGCTCCGATCCGTCGAGATGAGGATTGCCGTCGGCGCCGGTCACGGCAAAGACCACGCGCTGCTCGAAACGCAGGCTGAACGGGAAGGTCTGCACCTCTATCGCGGCGGCACTTTCGTCATTGCCGACGAGAATGTTGCCGATCCTGACCGCAAGCGGATCCATCGCGCCGCTCGCCGATACGCCGATGTCGCGATAGCCGGGGCGTCCAAGATCCTGCACCGTGTTGAACGGGCCGCTTTCCAGAATCTCGATCATAGCTCAATCCCTGCTGGCAGGAACCGCACCGTATCTCCCGGCGCCATCGTGGCGGGGGTCGGCGATGTGGGGTCGAACATCTCAAGCGTCGCATAGCCGATGGAATTCCAGCCGTTCGGACCTGTGAGCATGGCGACGCCAGTCTGCATGCCGCCGATGGTGACGCAGCCCTTCGGCATCTTCAGTGATGGCACGGTCTTTCGCGGCATGTAGATGCGCGGATCGAGACCGTGCAGATAACCGAAACCGGGAGCGCTGCCCAAGGCGAAGACACGGTAGGTCGCTTCATGATGGATGCGGACGACTTCGCGGTCGCTCAAGCCCGAGAGATCGCAAAGGGCCGGAAGATCCGTCGCATATTCGCCGCCATAATCGACGGGAATCTCGATGGTCTTGCCCTTGAGATCGATGCTGCGGGCATTCTCCCATGCCTGCAGCAGCCGGGCGACCACCGCATCCGGATCCTCGGGCGTCTCCTTGAAGATCACCAGCAGGTTGGTCATGCCCGGAATGTTTTCCGCAAGGTCCGGCCAGCCTTTCACGGTCTGGGAGAGAGCCCAGATCCGCCGCTGCGCGATGAGATCGAAGTCGCCTGGCGCCTCGAGCAGGAAGGATCTGGCGCCGATCGAGGAAACCCGCGCCTGGCTTTTGGTGGCCGGAACGATTTCGCGTTGCGATGCATGTCTGTTCGTCGTGGCGATCATGATGGGAGCTCGATTTCGAACAGAGGATCGCCGAAGCCGACCAGTGCGCCGGGCTCGGCGAGCAGCCTCGTCAAAACACCGGAACGACCGGCGCGAAGGGGAAGCAGGATATGCCCTACCCCGACAAAGCCGACGATATCCGCATCGGATACGGAGCGTGGCAGATTTTGCGGCGTGGCGGAGGTGGGATGCTCGACACAGAAGCGGCCTGCCATCGGCGCCTTCACGACGGCCGATGCGGAGCCGGGAGCCAAAACGGGAGCAGGAGGCATCGCTCCGGTCGAGCTGATCCGAGCGCCGTCTTTTCCTGCGACGACGATGCGAAGCTGTCCGCCCGGTCGGGAGATTTCAAGGCCGTCCACACCGGCGGCCGTCAACGCCTCGGTGAGCAATGCGATGGTCGCCGGATCGCTGAAATCGATCGCGCTCATGCCGCCCTCCGCAGCTTCAGCCATTGTTCGAGATAATGGATATCCGTCTCGCCGCGCGCGAATGCGCCGTCCTCGAACAGAGCGCGCAGGAAAGGGATATTGGTAGAAATTCCCCCGACCTCAGTGCCGGCAAGCGCTTCGCGCATTCTTGCCATCGCTTCCGCACGCGTCGACGCATGGACGATCAGCTTGGCGATCAGAGAATCGTAATAGGGCGAGACCTTGTAACCGGCATGAATATGCGTATCGACGCGGATGCCCGGTCCCGCCGGCAAGGCCAGATGGGTGACGACACCCGCCGACGGCAGGAAGGTTTCCGGGTCCTCGGCATTGATGCGGCATTCGAAGGAATGGCCTTCGCATGTCACATCGCCTTGGGTGAGATCCAGAACGTGACCCTGAGCTGCCCTTATCTGCGCCTGGACGATATCGACACCACTGGTCAGCTCGGTGACGGGATGCTCGACCTGAAGTCGCGTGTTCATCTCGATGAAATAGAAAGCGCCATCCTCATAGAGGAATTCGAAGGTTCCGACGCCCCGGTAGCCGATCTGAAGGCAGGCTTGTACGCAAGCCAGACCGACTGGCTGGATGATGTCGGGCTCGATCCCAGGCGCCGGCGCCTCCTCCACCACTTTCTGATGGCGGCGCTGCATCGAGCAATCCCGGTGTCCGAGCCACACGGCATTGCCGTGATCGTCGCAAATGACCTGTATCTCGATGTGACGCGGATGCTCTAAGAATTTCTCCATGTAGAGCGAGGGTGAGCCGAAGGCTTTGCGGGCCTCTTCTCGCGTCAGAGCGATTGCTTCATGCAGCACGTCGGCCTTTGGCACGACGCGCATGCCGCGCCCGCCACCGCCGCCGGCTGCCTTGATGATGACGGGATATCCGATCTCCAGCGCTATGCGCTCGATCGTGGCGGGCTCATCGGGCAGCGCGGTGTCCGGACCGGGAACGCAGGGGACGCCGGCCGCCATCATCGCGCGTTTTGCCGAGATCTTGTCGCCCATAATGGCAATCGACGACGCGGTCGGACCAATGAAGACCAGGCCGGCCTTTTCGACGGCATCGGCGAAGGCGGCGTTCTCCGACAGAAAACCATAACCCGGATGGATGGCGCCCGCACCGGCGAGACGCGCCGCCAGAAGGATGGCATCCTGATTGAGGTAGCTCTTGGCGGCGGTCGACGGGCCGATGCACAGAAAACTGTCTGCGGTCTTGCCGTAAGGCGCTTGCCTGTCGGCCTCGGAGCAGATGGCGACCGTCTTCAGGCCGAGCTCACGGCAGGCGCGCTGAATGCGGGCTGCGATCTCGCCGCGGTTGGCGATCAGAACGGTATCGAAGCGGTCGGTCGCGGATTGTTCAGGCGTTTCCGGCATCAGCCAATCTCCGCCAGCAGATCGCCGGTCTCGACCTCGCCGTCGTCGACTTCGGTGAGGTGTGTAATGCGCCCTGCCCGCGGCGCGGCGATCGTGTTGAAGACCTTCATTGCCTCGATGATGAAAAGCGTCTGCCCCTCCTCCACCTTGTCACCGATCGTGACGAATGGCGGTTCCCCAGGCGCCGGGGTCCGATGCAGAACGCCGAAGACCGGCGCCTTCACCGCATCGGTTTTCTCAGGCCTCGAAGGCGTATCGGCGCCGGCATCCCGGGCAGGGTTTGTCGTCGATCCTGCCTCTTGCTGGGTCTCGGCAGCAGCCTCCTGACCCGGCAACATGCGGAAAATCCGAACCGTCACGTCCTTTTCCGTCACGCTCAGCTCGGTAATGTTCGATCGTCCGACAAAGTCGATCAGCGTCTTGATCTTCGAGAGGTCCATATGCGTGCTCGGAATTTCAAAATTCCACCGCGCTGACCCGAAGTTTCAAGTCGCTCGGTGTTGTGATTTTTCGTAGCACGACGCGTCGGTTGATGGGGTCAGACGAAGTTTTGATGGAGTGCAATTCGCGCCTTATAGGACATATCGCCGAACGTCAGCGACCGGCAGCCGGAAGCGGCAGAATCCCCGCAATGGATTCAATGAAGGGACAATGCTTGTTCTGACGGCTGACAGTGCTATATGTAGGTAAATACCTACATGAGGCAGCCAGCCATGACCATTACGACACTTTCCAGCCGTGAACTCAATCACGACGTCAGCAATGCGAAGAAAGCTGCCAGAAAAGGGCCAGTCATCATCACTGACCGCGGCAAACCTTCCCATGTCCTTCTGACATATGAGGAATTTCAGCGTCTTTCCGGCAGGAGCCAAAGCCTGGTCGATGGGCTTTCCATGCCGGGCCTGTCGGAAATCAATTTCATGCCATCGCGGGTCGAGATCAAAACCCGCGGAGTTGACCTGTCTTGAGCTATCTGCTGGATACGAATGTCATTTCCGAACTGCGCAAGATTGGTGACGGTAAGGCTGACCCGGAAGTCGTGGCATGGATCGAAACGTCAAACGCTTCTGACTTCTATCTCTCTGCAATTACCATTCTCGAATTGGAACGGGGCGTGCTTGCGGTCCAACGACGCGATGCCCGGCAAGGTTCACGCCTGCGTACATGGCTGGACGATCACGTGCGTCCGCAGTTCGCCGGCCGGATACTGCCGATCGATGATGCCATCGCAACGCGCTGCGCGCATCTGCATATTCCCGACCGGCGCAACGAGGCAGATGCGTTGATTGCTGCCACTGCACTGGTGCACAATCTTACCGTGGTCACGCGAAACGTGAGAGATTTCGACGGCACCGGTGTCGTCATTGTCGATCCTTGGCAGGGTCAAGCAATGTAGACGCCTTAAATGGATGCAAATTGCAGCGTCCAAATTGACAATGTCGGCGTTTCTGCACGGGATGCGCGGCCGGTTGTACCGTCATCGCCAGCTCTTCGGAGCGGCGATGCTCTCCCGCACGATCAGGCTGCTGCGGATGACGGTGCGAACCGCCGCCGTATTCTGCCTCTGGCCAATGGCGTCGAGCAGGAGATCCACGGCCGCGCGCCCCATTTCTTCCACCGGCTGCTTGATCGTCGAGAGCGGCGGAGAGCAGAATTCGCAGACGGGGGAGCCGTCGAAGGAGACGACGGACACGTCACCGGGAATGCTTAGGCCCGTTCGCTGGATACGGCTGACAAAAGAAATGGCCATGTCGTCGCTGGTCGCGATGACGGCTGTCGGTTTCTCGGTCAACTCGGCGAAATCATCCGCCGCCTGGACCCCAATGTCGAAGCCATGCTGATAATCGAGATGACCACCCGAGCGATGCACCGAGTCCTCGGACAATCCTGCCGCCTCAAGCGCCTCGAGCACGCCGCCATAACGCTCGACATCGTGATAATTGCCTTCAGGCCCCGCAAGATAGAAGAACCGCCGATGACCCAATCGGATCAGTTCAGCCGTGACGTCGCGCACGGCTTCGCGGTCGTTCGTCACGACGCTCTGCAGGCCGGCATCGCTCATGTCGAGCAGCATCGACACGATCGGCAGGCCGGAATTGGCCAGCGAGCGCCCGTCAACCTCCGGAAGCTTCGACGACAGGATGATGGCTCCACGCACGCTGCCGCCGAAAGCGAGGTCCAGAATATGCCGTTCGGAAACTTCATCGCGATCGAGGTTGGCGATCATCAGGTTGTAGCCGCCCTGGATCAGCGATTTATTGATACTCTGCAGCACCTGCGGAATGACCTGGGAAGCACCATAGTAGAGCGATCCCGGCAGGATGATCATGATGATGTTGGATTTGCCGACCCTGAGACCGCGCGCCATGGCGTTCGGGGTGTAGCCCAGTTGCCTGGCTGCGGCATTGATCTTGGCGCGCGTCTTCTCGTTGACCCGTCCGGGATTGGCGAGCGCCCGGCTGACTGTCGAGATGGCAACGCCGGCGAGCCGCGCGACATCGGCCATCAATGCACCCGATGGCTCCTCTCCCACCACATCCTTGTTTTTGTTCATGTTTACTTCATTCTCCCGGATGCTTCGATTTGCAACTCTAAGGCAGGGAGCGATTTATAGCAAACGTTTGCCAAAAATCGCTTGCTTAAAAAACCGGCTTGGCTATTATCTAGCCATGGCAAACGATTGCCATTTCTTAATGCGTTGAAAATCCATGGCTTATTGGATGCGGAACTGCTCTTCCGCACGCGGGTAGGTCATGCCTCGAGAAATGGACAGGTTATGGCTACTGGCGACAGGCTGCGCTTCGGCGTCGATCTCGTGACATTCTTTCATCCCGGCTTCTGGGGCGTCGACAGCCATGATGCGATCGTCGGTTATGCCCGCGCCGAGCCACGCGCCTTCTGGGACAAGATACTCGACAGCGTCCAGGCTTCCGGCGTGACCGGCGTCGAGCTGACCTTCTCTCCCTTCAACTGGCAGGACGCGATCAAGACCTACGGTTCCGTCGACGCCTTCGCGGCCGAGCTGGCAAGACGCGGCCTGACGCTGTGCAGCGGCTTCTTCGCGGAACTGGAGGCGGCCGGCGACTTTGCTGAGCCCGAGGCCCAGCGCGCGCTGATCGACAAGGCGGAACGATATGCCGATTTCCTGAAAGCCTGCGGCAGCGACATCATGGTGATCGGCGCGCCCCTACGCCAGACGCTCGGCGCCCAGCCGGTGCAATTCTACGATTTCGACCGCGCCAAGGTGATCGCCGATTTCCTGAATCGGCTCGGCGCGACCCTCTATGCCAGGGGCGTGCGGCTCGCGCTGCACACCGAGGCGCACTCGATCTTTGCCGCCGCGCGCGACGTCGACTTGATGATGTTTTTGACCGACCCGGCCTATGTGCATATGTGCCCGGACACGGCCCATATCATCGTTGCCGGCTCCGATCCAATCCAGCTCGTCGATCGCCATCACGAGCGCATGATCATCGCCCATTGGAAGGATGCGATCGGCCCCATGCCCGCCGACACGCCGATCGACAAACATATCCATGAACGCCACCAGCCCTATTTCTGCAGCTTCGGCCTCGGACGGGTCGATTGGCCGGCCTGGATTCGGCTGCTGCGCGACCGGGCCTATGAAGGCTGGGCGATCCTCGAACTCGATGCCGCGCCCGATCCCGTCCGCGACATCGCCAACGGGCTCACGCTCGTCCGGCAGGCGCTCCTGCCGATCTATCGCTGACAGTCATTCCTAAGACAACAAAACGCCCCGCAAAGAGGGCATTTTCAAGAGGTGGAACAATGAAGAACATGATGAAGCTTTTTCTTGCCGGCGTGGCATTCGCCGGTCTCTTCGCCTCGGCTCATGCCGAGGACAAGCCGACGATCGAGATCATGTCGTCCTGGACGTCGGGCGGCGAAGCTGCCGCCCTCAACGTCATCAAGACTGAGTTCGAAAAGCGCGGCGGCGTTTGGAAGGATTCCTCGATCGCCGGCTTCGGCGCGGCCGATGCCGCCTTCCAGAACCGTATCGTCGCCGGTGACGCCCCCGGCGCCAAGCAGGGCGTCATCGGTCTCGCTGCCGCCGATTTCATCAACCAGGGCCTTTTCAATCCCATCGACGATGTGGCCTCCTCCGGCAAATGGGCCGACGCCCTGCCGAAATCGATCCACGATCTGATCTCCTATGACGGCAAGGTCTATCTTGCGCCGACCGGCGCCCATGGTGAAAGCTGGATCTTCTATTCGAAGGAAGCCTTCGAGAAGGCCGGCATTTCGCAAGAGCCCAAAACCTGGGACGAGCTCTTTGCCGATCTCGACAAGATGAAGACTGCCGGCATCGTTCCGGTCGCCTGGGGCGGCCAGCCCTGGCAGCAAACCAAGGTCTTCAACATGATCCTGCTCTCGCAGGTGGGGATCGACGGTTTCCTGAAGATCTATGTCGATAAGGACAAGAGCCCGGCATCCGTCGAAGGCGTGAAGAAGGCCCTTGAAATCCTCGGCAAGCTGCGTGGCTATGTCGATGCGGGTGCAGCCGGCCGCAACTGGAACGACGCCACCGCCATGCTGATCACCGCCAAGGCCGGCGTGCAGTTCATGGGCGACTGGGCCAAGGGCGAATTCACCGTTGCCGGCAAGGAGCCGGGCAAAGACTATGGCTGCATGATCGTGCCGGAGTCGAAGGGCATGGTCTACATCGCCGACGCCCTCTGGTTCCCCAAGACCGGCAAGGCTGAGACCGACAAAGCACAGAAACTTCTTGCCGAAGTCGTCATGGACCCGGCTATCCAGGTGGAGTTCGCGCTCAAGAAGGGTTCGGTTCCGATGCGCTCCGACGTCGACAAGTCGAAACTGGACGTCTGCGCCCAGAAGGGTGTCGAGCTGATGGCCGCGGGTGCGATCGTGCCGGATCAGGCGATTGTGCTGACGCCCCAGCAGGTCGGCGCGCTCGACGACTTCGTCGACGAGTACTGGAGCGGCGGCTCGAATGATGCGGCCGCCGCGGCCGAGAATTTCTTCGCCGTCTTCGAGTAGCATAGCGCCGGTGGCGTCGGCCTGATGTCGACGCCACGGCTGCCGGCCGCCGCCTCGCGCGGTGGTGCGAACCCTGCTTTCCACCCGTCAACGAACTGGCCGATGTCCATCAAACGCAAGCCCAATCTTTCCGCGACCATCGCCCTTTTGCCGACATGGTTCGTCGCCGTCGTGGTATTCATCGGCACCATGGCGTGGTCGATCCGGCTGTCCTTCACCAATTCGACGCTTTTTCCGTCCTCGACCTATGTCGGCTTGGCGCAATATTCGAAGCTCCTCTCTTCCGCCAAGTGGCTGGCATCGCTGCAAAACGTGTTGATCTTCGGCGTCCTTTACGTCGCAGGCTGTTTGCTGCTCGGCTTCCTGCTGGCCGCGGCGCTGGATCGCAAGATCCGCTTCGAAAGCGCCTTCAGAACCATATTCCTCTATCCCTACGCCATGTCCTTCGTGGTGACCGGGCTGATCTGGCAATGGATGCTCAATCCGACGCTCGGCATCCAGGCGAGCGTGCGTTCGCTCGGCTGGGAAAGCTTCGTCCTCGACTGGGTGGTCAATCGCGACATGGCGATCTATGCGCTGGTGCTTGCCGGCGTGTGGCAGGGCGCGGGGCTCGTCATGGTCATTGCGCTCGCCGGCATGCGTGGCATCGAAGCCGAGCAATGGAAGGCGGCGCGGATCGACGGCATTCCCGTCTGGCGGATCTATGTCTCGATCATCCTGCCCCAGCTCGGGCCGGCGCTGGCCGCGGCCGGCATGCTGCTCGCCATGGGCGTGATCAAGACCTATGACATCGTCGTTGCCATGACCAATGGCGGTCCCGGCAATGCGACAGAGGTGCCGGCGAAATTCATCATGGACAATCTGTTCGGGCGCCAGAACCTCGGCCTCGCGACAGCAGGCGCGACGGTGCTTGTCCTCGGCGTGATCATCGCAGTCGCCCCGTTCCGCTATGCGATGCACATGCGTGACAAAGCAAAGGGGGCTGCGTGATGGCCCGTCCTCATCCGAACGGCCCGAAGCCGGCACAAATCACCGCCGGGCGCATCGGCCTCTATGCCTTCCTTTTCATCGCCGCACTTTTCTTCCTTCTGCCGCTCTACACCATGGTCGTCACCTCGCTGAAGTCCATGGACGAAATCCGGCTCGGGCAGATCTTTGCCCTGCCGGCCACATTCGATTTCTCTGCCTGGGTGACCGCCTGGTCGGGCGCCTGCATGGGAACCGTCTGCGTCGGCATTCGCAGCGGCTTCTGGAATTCGGTGGCGATCACCCTCCCCTCGGTCGCGCTCTCCGTCTTCATCGGCGCCGTCAACGGCTATGCGCTGTCGCTCTGGCGGCCGCGCGGGGCAAACCTGCTCTTCGGCCTGCTGATGGCCGGCGGCCTCATCCCCTACCAGATCTTCCTCTATCCGATGGTCCGGGCGATGGCGAATATCGATCTCTATAATTCGCTCGCCGGTATCATTCTTGTGCATGTCATCTTCGGCCTGCCGCTGGTGACGCTGCTCTTCCGCAACTATTTCGTCAGCGTGCCGGAGGAGCTGTGCAAAGCGGCGCGCGTCGACGGCGCGGGCTTCTGGCGCATCTTTTTCGAGATCATGCTGCCGATTGCCGTGCCGATGGTCGTGGTGGTCTCCATGCTGCAGTTCACCGGCATCTGGAACGACTTTCTGCTCGGTCTCGTCTTTGCCGGGCGCGACAACCTGCCGATGACCGTGCAGCTCAACAATATCGTCAACACCACGATGGGCGAGCGAACCTACAACGTGAACATGGCGGCGACGATCCTCACCGCCATCGTTCCGCTTGCCATCTATTTCCTGTCCGGCCGCTGGTTCGTGCGCGGCATCGCGGCCGGCGCAGTCAAGGGGTAACGCTTCCATGCAATCTGCCGTCTCCGTCAAGGACCTGAAGATCGCCTATGGCGACCATACGGTGATCGAGAAGATGTCGATCGATATCGCGCCGCGGGAGTTCCTGGTGCTGCTCGGCCCTTCCGGCTGCGGCAAGTCCACGCTTCTGAACGCCATTGCCGGTCTCCAGGACATTACATCAGGCGAGGTCTCGATCTCAGGCAAGAATGTCAGCTGGGAGGAGCCGAAGGACCGCGGCATCGGCATGGTCTTCCAGTCCTACGCGCTCTATCCGCGTATGTCGGTCCGCAAGAACCTCTCCTTCGGCCTTCGCGTCGCACGCCTGCCGAAGGCCGAGATCGAGGCCCGTGTCGCCCGCACCGCCGCCCTCCTCCAACTCGACAAGCTGCTCGACCGGCGTCCTGCCGAGCTTTCCGGCGGTCAGCGCCAGCGCGTCGCCATCGGCCGGGCGCTGGTGCGTGAAGTGGATGTCTTCCTGTTCGACGAACCACTGTCGAACCTCGATGCCAAGCTGCGCAACGAATTGCGCGTCGAGATCAAGAAACTGCACCAGCGCCTCGGCAACACCATGATTTACGTCACCCACGACCAGGTCGAGGCCCTGACGCTGGCCGACCGCATCGCCATCATGCGCGACGGCGTCATCCAGCAGCTCGCCGCGCCAGCCGAGATCTACCGCCGCCCGATCAATCTCTTCGTCGCCGGCTTCATCGGCGCTCCTGCGATGAATTTCGTCGAGGGCCGGATCGAGCGCGGCAACGGCGCTCCGGTCTTCCGGAGCAAGGAGCTCACTGTCGATCTCTCCGGTTATTCCTTCCGGGCGGACGCGGCGGAAGGACCGGCAACGCTCGGCTTTCGCCCGGAACACCTTGTGCTCGATGGCGCCACCAGCGGCCTGCCCACCATTCCCGGTCGCGTTTCCGTCGTCGAGCCGATGGGTTCGGACGCCGTCGTCTGGTTCGACTTGGCAGACCAGAGCCTTTCGCTCCGGCTCTTGGGCGATGTCACGCTGCAGCCTGGCGATGCTCTGGCTCCCGGGCTCGATATCGCCAAGGCGTCCCTCTTCGGCGCTGACGGATCGCGGCTGTGACGCACCATCCCTTTGTTTTCCCGCAATTCCGGGTGCGTTTCGCGCCGTTTTGAGGATTGCTCCAGGACAGGATTTGAAAAGACATGTCTGAGATCGTCTATGATGCGCTGGTGATCGGCTCCGGCGCGGCGGGTTCCTTTGCGGTAAAGGAACTGACGGCACAGGGGCTGTCGGTGCTGCTGCTCGAGGCCGGCCCCGCCGTCGGGCCGAAGGATTTCGATCCCGCGCGCAAGAAGGCGCCGGCAAGCAGCATCAATATCTGGGAGCGTGCGCGGGCCACCCTCAAGGGCCAGCCGATCCAGGCGCGCGCAGCCTTTTTCACCGAGCGCTTCAGCCACTTCTTCGTCAACGACCGCAAGAACCCCTATACGACGCCGAAGGGTGAACCCTTCCTCTGGATCCGAGGCCGCCAGGGCGGTGGGCGCCTCCACAGTTTCGGCCGGGTGCTGCTGCGCTGGACCGACGACGATTTCAAGATCCGCTCACGCGCCGGAAAGGGCGTGGACTGGCCGGTCTCCTATGACGAGCTGGTGCCTTTCTACGACGAGGTCGAGGCCTATCTCGGGCTCTACGGCAACAAGGACAACGTGGCCACCCTGCCGGATGGCATCTATGCGAAGCCGGCAAGCCTGACGCCTGCCGAACAGATCTTCAAGCAGGTGGTTGAAAGCCGCTGGCCGGAAAGGCACGTCGTCTCCTGGCGCTACATCGCGCCTGACGCCGACCGGATGCCGCGACCGCTGCGAGAAGCAAAGGCGACGGGTGAGCTGACCATCCGCTACGACGCCGTCGTTCGCCGCATCACCACGGACGAGAAGACCGGCCGCGCCACCGGCGCGGAATACATCGATCGCAACACGGGCGCGGTATCAACGGCTCGCGCCGCGACTGTGGTGCTTTCCGCCTCACCGATAGAGAGTGTGCGGCTGCTCTTGAATTCGGCTTCGGCGAAACATCCGGATGGGCTCGGCAACAGCTCGGGCGCTCTCGGTCGCTATTTCATGGACCAGCTGCCGTGCCTCGCCTTCGGCTCCTTTTCCAAGGCGAAGGGTTGGGCGCCCGACGACTCCGCGCCGACCGACCCATTCTACAATCCGTCGGGCGGGATCTTCATTCCCCGCTTCGGCGAGGGCGACGCCGCTCGCGGCGATTTCGACTACCAGGGAAGCGTCGGCCGGGCGCCGGTCTCCGGGGACAGAGATGCGCGTCTCGCCTTCTTCGGTTTCGGCCGCATGCTGCCCTATGCCGACAACCGCATCACGCTCGATCTGAGGCGCAAGGATGCCTGGAACATTCCCGTGCCGCATATCCGCTGCGTCATGCAAGAGGAGGAGCAGGCACTGCTCAAAAGGCAGGAGGAGACGTTGATCGCCATGATCGAGGAGATTGGCGGCGACCTCGAATTCATCGGCTCGCCCACCGGCCTCAAGGAAATGGGCAAGGGTGCCTTTCCCGAAGCCGATGCCTTCAGCCGCTTCATGTTCCGCAAATGGTTCCGCAAGACCATGTGCATGGGCGCCGCAATCCATGAGACGGGCGGCGCGCGCATGGGCGAAACCCGGCAAGCTTCTGTGCTCAACCCCTACAATCAGGTCTGGGATGCCCCGAACCTCATCGTCACCGACGCCAGCGCCTTCCCCGGCAGCGGCGTCGCCGGCACGACGCTCACCGTCATGGCCCTGACGATCCGCGCCTGCCGGAATCTTGTCGACCAGTACCGGACGGGACGGCTGTAGCCGCGCTTGGAACGAGGGACCCGGGTAAACCGTTTCAGCCTTCGATCAGTGGTCGTCATATAAACTTCGCACTGACATGCTCCTGTCAACAAAAGCAGGAAGGGAAACCCATGTCGCGAACACATCAGGACCAGCTCAACCGGATAAAGGCCGAAATCGCCGACAGCTTCGATGAAGAGCTGGAAATGCAGATGGAGGAAGATCGGCTCGACGATCTTGTCGCCGAAGGAATGTCGGAACCGGCGGAGCAGACGCTCGAGCGAAAGATCTACTTCCGGGAGCTTTTCCGCTTGCAGCACGAACTGGTGCGGCTGCAGGATTGGGTCCAGCATAAGAAGCTGAAGGTGGTGGTGCTATTCGAAGGCCGGGATTCGGCCGGCAAGGGAGGCGCGATCAAGCGCGTGACCCAGCGGCTCAATCCGCGCGTCTGCCGGACGGTCGCGCTGCCCGCCCCTACCGAGCGGGAACGCCATCAATGGTATTTTCAGCGTTATGTCCCGCATCTTCCAACCGGTGGCGAGATCGTGCTCTTCGACCGAAGCTGGTATAATCGCGCCGGTGTCGAGCGCGTGATGGGGTTCTGCACCCCCGATGAACTCGAGGAGTTCTTTCGCTCGGTGCCTGAATTCGAACGCATGCTGGTCCGCTCCGGAATCGTGCTGATCAAATACTGGTTTTCGATCACCGACGAGGAGCAGGAGTTCCGCTTCAATATGCGTATCCACGATCCGCTGAAGCAATGGAAGCTGTCACCGATGGATATGGAAAGCCGTGTCCATTGGGAGGAGTACACCAAAGCCAAGGAAGAAATGCTGGCGCGTACCCACACGGAGGATGCACCCTGGTGGGTGGTACAGGCCGTAGACAAGAAACGGGCGCGTTTGAACTGCATCGCCCATCTTCTGGAGCAGATCCCTTACGAGGATGTTCCGAAACCGGAGATCCAGTTGCCGGACCGCATCCGTAACGCCGATTACAACAGGGCGCCGGTTCCGCCTGAAATGTATGTGCCGGAGCGCTATTGAAAGCATAGCCGCAACAGGCGGCGGGCTACCGCATAATTCCCTAAATCGGAATCGATGTAGGGATTGCGACGCTACGCCGCGCAAGAGCGTGGCGTAGCGTCGGGTCGCCGGCGACCTTTAGGCGGCGACATCAGCCATGCGGTTCAATTCCGAGGCGGCGTCATCCGGCAGCACGAGCGCGGCAGTGGCGAGGTTCTCCCTGAGATGGCCGACGGACGAAGTGCCAGGGATCAGCAGGATATTTTCGGCGCGATGCAGCAGCCAGGCGAGCGCCACCTGCATGGGCGTGGCTTCAAGGCGTGCGGCGACATCGGACAGGGTGGACGACTGCAGCGGGCTGAACCCGCCGAGCGGAAAGAACGGCACATAGGCGATGCCGTCGCGCGCGAGATCGTCGATCAGGGCATCGTCGGCCCGATGCGCCAGATTGTACTGGTTCTGCACGCAGACGATCTCGGTGATCCCACGCCCTTCGGTGATCTGCTTGGATGTGGCGTTGCTCAGCCCGACGTGACGCACCAGGCCTTGCCGCTGAAGATCGGCGAGCACTGTCAGCGGCGCTTCGATCGACCCTTCGGCCGGGCCGTGCACGTCGAACATGATCCTGAGATTGACGACATCAAGCACATCGAGGCCGAGATTGCGGAGGTTGTCGTGTACTGCCTCCGTCAGCTCCTCGCGCGAGAAGGCCGGAATCCACGATCCGTCCGCGCCGCGCCGGGCGCCGATCTTGGTGACGATGGTGAGATCGTCGCGATAGGGATGCAGCGCTTCGCGGATAATCTGGTTGGTGACGTGCGGGCCATAGAAGTCGCTGGTGTCGATGTGGTTTACGCCGCTCGCGACCGCCTCCCGCAGCACGGCCAAGGCCGCGCCATGATCTTTGGGCGGGCCAAACACGCCAGGCCCGGCAAGCTGCATGGCGCCATAGCCAAGCCGCTTTACGCTGCGGCCGCCGAGAATGAACGTGCCGGACTGATCGATAGTGGACATGACCAAATTCCTTTCAGGAGATGACGCCAAGATAGGCCTAAGATAAGCATTGTCGGCGCGTGTGAAAATTGGCTATAATCCGCACAGGCTGTGCGGAGTGGCGAACAATGAAAGCAGATCTGGGTGATCTCAATGCCTTTGTTGCCGTGGCACGTGCCGGCGGTTTTCGCGAAGGCGCGCGCGTCAGCGGCAGCAGCGCCTCCTTCCTCAGCGAGGCGGTGCGCCGCCTGGAGGCTCAGCTCGGCGTCAGGCTGCTCAACCGGACGACACGCAGCGTCGTCCCGACCGAAGCGGGCAAGGGCTTGCTGGAGCGGCTCGGCCCTGCTTTGAGCGAGGTGGAGTCTGCCCTCGACGTCGTCAACGGTTTTCGCGACAGGCCGGCCGGTGCCTTGCGCCTCAATGTGCCGGTCAGCGCGGCGCGGCTGGTGCTGCCCGCCATCGTTCCACCGTTCCTCACCGCCTATCCCGATATTCGGCTGGAAGTGGTCACCGACGAGAGCTTTGTCGACGTGATCGCGGCCGGCTGCGACGCCGGCATCCGCTACGACGAGCGATTGGAGCAGGATATGATCGCGATACCGATCGGGCCACGCGTCCAGCGCTTTGCCATCGCAGCCTCCCCGGACTACCTCGATCGCCGTGGCCGGCCGCAACATCCGAGCGAGCTGCTCGGCCATGCCTGTCTATTGGGTCGCTTTGCCAGCGGCGCGATGACGGCGCCGTGGGAGTTCGAACGCGATGGCGAGATCGTGCGGGTCGATCCGACGGGGCCGCTGATCGTGCGGGTCGGCGGAGCGACCGATTTAGCTGTCGATGCAGCGATATCAGGAACAGGGATCGTCTGCCTCTTCGAGGACTGGTTGCGCCCGCATATAGACAGTGGCGCGCTCGAGCCCATCCTCGAACCGTGGTGGCAGCGCTTCTCCGGGCCGTTTCTATACTACCCCGGGCGTCGGCTGGTACCGGCGCCGCTCCGCGCATTTATCGATTTCGTCAAGGCATCGGCTCCGGCATAATTCCTTAGCCGGAATCGATCTAGGGATAAAATGATGCAGCAATTCAGGGTGTTACAGCATCCTTTGCGCGTCTAAAAGATGCGGCGCTATAAGCGGGTTTAGTGGCCGACGATGCGCTAGAGTTTGACCTCAGCATTGTCGCCCATATCAGGTTTGCTGTTCGAGACTGCTGCGGCCGCCATCTTGATATAGCTGATGATCGTGCCCGGGCTGTCCCAATATTCGGCCGAAGCCGGCGTCATCTTGAGGATACGGATGGAAGGATCGTCGGGATTGTCCCACCACGCCTTTGCCGGCGTCGCCCATAATTCCCTGATTCTCTCCCGGTCGTTTTGCACCTCGGCCGTCCCCGATACGGAAACATATTTCTGTCCCTTGGTGTCGGCAAAGGCGAGGCACACGTTTGGCCAGCGAGTGATTTCATCGTCCTTGTGACTGCTGACATCCGTCAGGAAATAGATCGCATTCTCGAGCTGCGCGGTATAGGCGGACATCGGCCGGGCTCGCAGATCGTCGCCGCTGCGGGTCGTCAGCATGCAAAACCCGATCTTGTCGATCAATTCCCATACCCGTGTCGCATCGTCTTGATTGGCCATCGTCATCTCCATCTGTGCAAGAGACGAAGTAACCATCTGCCGCGGCCGAGGTTCCCAGCGGCGGGCCCTAGTGAGCCCATTCCCAAGGTGATCGAGGCACGCAATCGATCAATGGACGCTTGGGGTTTTCATGACCATTGCGAAGTCTTCGGCGACCAGTTCGCTGACGGCGATGAGAACTTCCTCCCGGGAAAAGCCCGATGTCAGAGCGCGTTGAATCAGATCCTGCAGATCCGGCTCCACGACATCGCGGCAATCCTCGAGGCGTTCTTCCGAAACGGTGAGGCTATTGAGTTCGTCCATTGTCTGTCCTTTCAGGGGAATGTAACCGCCAAAGCCCGGGAAGGCTGGTGGGGATAAAGCCGTTAACGGGCGGCCACCGCCCGCTTCGGACCGGGCAGCAGGCCTTCACGCTGCATCTGCTTGCGTGCAGCCTTGCGATGTCGGCTGATCGCCTGTGCCTTTTCCCTGACGCGACGTTCGGACGGCTTCTCATAGGCGCGCCGTTCCTTCATTTCACGGAACAGCCCTTCGCGCTGCATTTTCTTTTTCAAGCCTCTGAGCGCTTGATCGACATTGTTGTCTCTGACGAGTACCTGCATTGCGAGTTCTCCTTGTTTGGGATGGTGGCCCGATCGCCGCTCAGCCGAGCTGTTCGGCGATCAGAACCTGCAATTCGCGGCGGGTGAGAAGGCAGGGAAACGGCTTCCAGCTCTTGGGAGCATTGCGGACAGCCTCGTCATCCTCACGCGGATTCGCCGCCGCAACCGCGGTGGCTGTATGTGTGTTGTTCAAAAAGAAATCCTTTGCCGGCCTTGGCCGGCGTTATCGATTGTTTGTGGGATTGCCCATCACGCAGCCTTAAGGCGCGCGCCGATCCATAAGCGTCTCAATCAGCAGCCGGCAACGGCTTGGATTTCCGCTTGGATCGGGGACATCAGCAACATAGGGCTCAGCGAGCACAATTGCAACGGATAGCCCGGATGGTTGGCGCAGGGCATCGCCAATCGCCTTCAGATATACGCGGTACCATTTTATTCAAGTTAGCCGGGTATAGTTTTTGCCGAATTTTCTTCAATTTTGCGCGGGAGTGACATTATTCCGCCAGAATGGAAGCAACGCGAAGATCGCCATCGAAATTAACCTTCCGTTAAATAGGCCATTGACTTGTAGTATTAATAGGTTGTTAAAGGAGCCGCTCGCTGAGGTCGAAATTGACCCGCTAATAAACATTTTGAGGAGAGAGCAATGGCTTCGCCGATACATGCAACTGATGATAGTGCAACATTTCAAGAAACCGACGTTATTTCCGGAAATCTGCTTTCCAACGATTCCTCCGACAACGGCCACTTGTTCCTGCGCGCCTTCGACGGCGCAAGCGTAGGCGCCAAGAGCGGCAACAGCCAGGTTACCCAAATCCAGGGCGATTACGGCACCTTCTTCGTCAAGCCGGACGGCAGCTACACCTATGTCCTGAGCGACGCTGCCAAGATCGGCTTCGCCAACGGCGAATCGTTCCAGGAGAAGGTTTCCTACAAGATCTCCGACGGCAGCGGTCATACCGATGTCGGCCTGTTCACCCTGAACATCCAGGGCGTAACCCAAGTCAAGCCGATCGCAGTCGACGATACCTTCAGCTTCACCGAAGGCAGCGCCATCGGCGGCAACGTTCTGGACAACGACATTGCCGGCGACAACGGCAAGATGTTCCTGCGTCAGTTCCTGACCGAGCAGGTAGACGCCAAGGATGGCGCCGTTACCGACGTTGCCGGCACCTACGGCATGTTCCACGTCAAGGCGGATGGCACATTCACCTATGAACTGACCTCCGATCTGGATGCAGGTCAGACGTACACGGAAGTTCTCCGTTACTACAAGATCTCCGATGGCGAAGGCCACACGGACACTGCCAAGGTGACGCTCAACATCACCGGCACGGATGCTCATCCCGACGGCGTCGGTGTTTGATCCGCAGCGATAGATCAGTGAGACACGACGCCCGCCGCGCAATCGGCGGGCGTCCGCATATTCGCCACTCTGATACAAGGCCCGGCGGGACGCCGGTATATAATCCTTTTTAGCTAGTTCTTATAAATGCCGGCGTGGCGTAGTCTTGATGTTCGGAGGACACGCCGTGACCGAACACATCGAACCCAGGCAAGTCGAAACAGACGATCTGACGAAAGTCTGGTCCGTGACGGAGTTCTGCGCTCGTCACCGCATAGATGCCGAGGAACAAGCGCTGCTGCTCAAACTCTTCGGGCCGTTCGCGACCGCCTCCGAATTGCTTCACAATGCCAAGCGCGCGCCAAGGTTCAGATGAGTCCTTCCCGATTTCTTCAACCTCACAAATCCCGGCAGGTCATTCGGTGAACGAGACGGCGCAAGATATCGCCTGATCGGGTGACGCTCGTTATCTTGCCTCTCCTTAGACATTTAGGCAGTAATCGAAATGGTGCGATCGTTGCATTTGGCGGAACCATCATCGTGAAAACGAGCGGCGCTGATATGGATCATGTCGATATCGTTGATGCTGTCTATCAGGCGGCGGTCCGTTCAGAACTATGGCCGGATACGCTGCGCGCGATCGTTGATTACGTCGGTGCCGTCGCCGGAAATATTGTCTATCAGGCACCTGGTGGCCGCGGCGAGACCTCATAGGTCCGAGCAATTTTCCTGAATTGCTGCTCACTCTCTGCACAAAATCTGCAAGCCGGCGCGGCATTCTTCCGCCATGAGCAAGAACGACATCTCCCTCGCGCCACACCGTCCGGCTTTGCCGGATCGCCTCCGCAATGACGGATGGTGGCTGACGGAGGCGAGCTGGCCTCGCGGGGCCGCCTCCGAGGAAACCCCAACAACCATGCTCATCGTGATCGAAAAGCGGCATCTACGAGAGGAGCACTAATGGACACAACCGACACGCTGACAGAAGCAATGCCCATCAGGCGTGGCAGTAGCCGGATTGCCACGCTATTTGCGCTGGTGGCGCTGGCTGATTTTCTGATCTTTGGTCAGATGCCCGGGATAAACCTTTTCCTGTTTGCGCTCGCCGTCTGCGCCGGCATTCTACTTTCGGCCGGGAAGATCCGAGCGCCGTCAATGGCTCTCCTGTTTGGTTTCTCGGCTCTGGCGTCGGCACCTCTGCTGGAGGCGCCCTCATTAACCGGCATCGCCCTTTGCTTCAGCGCGCTGATAGCGGTTGCTCTCGTCGGCGCCAGGCTTATGCCTCGCAGTCTGACCGGTCTGCCGCTGGTGTTTCTCCGTTTCACTCTTGTCATTCCCTTGCGGCTTGCCGACGATATTAGGAAATATCTTAAGACGCCGGCCAAACGTTTCTCCTTCACCGTCGTTTGGCAGGGCGTCGGCCTCTGGATTATGCCGCTCGCTCTCGCCGCAGTCTTCGTGTTCCTCTTTGCGGCTGCAAACCCGCTTATCGAGATCGCGCTGCGCAGTATCCGTTTTGCCGTTCTGCTGCAGTTTCTCGACCTTTGGCGGATCGGCTTCTGGATGATGATCGCTACTGTGGTCTGGGCGATGTTGCGGCCGCGGCTGAAGCGGCGCACTGCGAGGTTGCAAGCCAGCAGGGCGTTCGTCATCGTGCCGACCAGAAATGCACCGTTCGGCCAGGCCTCCCTACTGCGGTCGCTGCTCCTCTTCAACGCGCTCTTTGCCGTGCAGACACTTCTCGATCTCGTCTATCTCTGGGGCGGCGCAGACCTGCCCGATCACATGAGCCATGCCGAATACGCTCATCGCGGCGCCTATCCGCTGATTGCGACGGCGCTTCTGGCCGCCGGTTTTGTTCTCGTCGCCATGCGGCGCGGCGGGCCTGGCGATCAAAATTCGCTGATCCGCGGCCTCGTCCACGCCTGGATCGGTCAGAACATTCTTCTCTGCCTGTCCTCGATGCTGCGGCTTGGGCTTTACGTCGAGGCCTATTCGCTGACGGAACTGCGCGTCGCCGCCGGTCTCTGGATGGGCCTCGTCGCTATCGGCCTTGTCTTGATCCTGCTGCGCATTCTGCTCAACCGATCCAACGAGTGGCTGATCGCCGCGAACCTCGCTTCCCTGATTGCGGTGCTCTACATCAGCGCCTTCATCGATTTCCCTGATGTCATTGCCCGCTTCAATGTCACCCACAGCCAGGAAATCAGCCAACAAGGCCCGCCGCTCGACCTCGATTATCTCTCCTCGCTCGGTCCCTCCGTCATTCCGGCGCTCGATCTCTACCTCCTCAAGCTGCCGGATCACCTGATCGACCAGAGGAGCCAAGCTGCGACAGTTCGGTACTACCTCGCCAGGAATTTTGAGATGCGCCGGCGGGACTGGCGGAACTGGACCTTCCGGGCGGCGCGGCTGGAGAGTTATCTTCTGGCTCCCATTGCAAGATAGAACGAGAACGATAACAACAGGCACGACAAACCAATGCAGGACTGGTGATGGCGCCCCGCATTCTCGTCATCGATGACGAACCTCATATCCGCGACGTGATTTGCTTCGCCCTTGAGCGCGCCGGCCTGGCATCGATGGCCGCCCGCAACGGCACCGAGGCGATGACGGCCTTCCGCCGCGGCAACATCGATCTCATCATCCTCGATATCGGCATGCCCGACATGGACGGCCTGGAAGTCTGCCGCCAGATCCGCAAGACGTCGGGATTGCCGATCCTGTTTCTTTCGGCGCGTGACGAGGAGATCGACAGGGTACTGGGTCTCGAAATCGGCGGAGACGATTATGTTACCAAGCCGTTCAGCCCGCGCGAACTCATCGCGCGGGTCAAGGCGATTTTGAAGCGCAGCAGCAATGAAGCGGGGCCTGACAGACGCCACGCCACCCTTGTCGCCGGTGAACTCAGCCTGGATCGGCGTGGCAGGACGGTCATGTTTGGCGAGAGCACCATCGCAATGACAGCGCTCGAATTCGCAATCCTGGACGCATTATTGGCACGCCCCGATATGGTCTTCAGCCGCGAACAGCTGATGGAGGCGGCCTATGGCGCCGGAACCTATGTCGCTGACCGGACGATCGACAGCCATATCCGCAACATCAGGGCCAAGTTCCTGGCGGTCGGCGGTTCCGCGATCATTGCAACCGTTCACGGCATCGGCTTCAAACTCGGCATCGAAAGCGGGAGGAAGGCCTGATGCCGGCACCGAAAGTCAGGACGAAATGGCGGCCGACGCTGGCGCTGATCGTCTATGTGGTGCTTCTCGCTGTCATGGCGCTGCCGATCCTGATCGTCATCTGGTTTCGTGCCGTGGAGGCGAGTTCGAACCGGATGGCACCGGCGGAGATCGGCGCCCTCGTCGTCGCCTTCATGCTGACGCTCGGCGTTGCGTATGTGCTGACGCGCACCATCACCGGGCCTATCGACGCTTTGATCGCCCGGACGGAAGAGATCGCCCGCGGCGGCAAGGGAGCAATCCAGCCGCTTGAAAGCTATGGAACGCGCGAGATCGCCGTCCTGTCGCAAAGCTTCCTCGATCTCGCCGGAAAACTGGTCGATCGCACCGAATATGTTCGCTCCTTCGCCGCCCATGTCTCCCACGAACTGAAATCGCCGCTGACGGCCATCCGCGGTGCGGCAGAGCTTTTGCGCGATGACGATGCCGAAAGACCGATGACGAAGGCGCAGCGTTTGCACTTTCTCGACAACATCATCGCCGATGCCGTCCGGCTCGATGCATTGTTGCAGCGGCTGAGGGAACTTGCGCAGGCGGAAACGCCTGTCGCCGAGGGCAGAAGCAGCGTCACGGACATCATATCCTCACTGCGCGGGCGATTTCCCGCTCTCAATATTTCCGGCGCCGGCGATACGGAAATATCGGTTGCTCTTCCCCAGGAGGCAGCCGGCATCGTCTTTGCCAATCTTGCCGAAAACGCTCTTCAGCACGGTGCCACGCTGTTGGAACTCAGAATATCGGCCGATGCCCGAACAGCCGTCATTCTTGTCCGTGACGACGGCAGCGGTATTTCCGAGGCAAATCGCCAACGCATCTTTCAGCCGTTCTTCTCGACCCGCCGCGAGCAGGGCGGTACCGGCATGGGCCTCGGTATCGTCCGCGCCATGCTGAGTTCCCATGGCGGTACGATCCGCCTGCTGCAGACGACCGGCGCCGGCACCGAGTTCGAAATCACCATCCCGGGACCGAGCTGACGTTCCAGAGACTGATCGGGACATTGCGCGGAAAAGCGATCCCCTGAGCACGGGAATGTCGTCAAGCGACTGGATCAGTTTCCCGGCTCTATCGTCGTCACTGCCGCCTGCGCGATGACATCTGCAATGCGTTTGGACAGCGCCGGGTCTGAAGCAGCGCGGGCGAGGGTCACACCGCCACTGAGCATGGCGAGCAGCAAGATCGCCTGATCTTCCCGGCGCCTTTTGGATTGACCCGGTATCTCACTCTCAGGCAAGCCGACCGCAACTTCCTCGATGAGACGTTTGAGTTCTGCCGTATAGGCGCTTCGTGTTTCATCGTCTGCTCGCATGACGTCGGGGGAAAGGCTCGGCAGAGCGCAGCTCTCGCCCAGATCGCAGGTTCTTTTATAGCCGAGATAGTAGCCGACGAATGTCGTCAGCCAGTCTTTTGGTTGACTGGCCCTTAGCGCCGCAATTCCTTGCCGCAGCTCTTCGAGGCCCGTCAGCACGGCGGTGCGAAAGGCTTCGCCCTTGGACTTGAAATGTCCGTAGAAAGCACCGTTGGTCACGCCTGCCGCCTTGGTCAAGGCATCGATGCCCGCACCGCCATAGCCTTCCTTTCTGAAAACCTGTCCAGCCGCGGCAATGACGCGCGTTCGGGTCTCCTGCTTATGTTCGGCACTGTATCGCATATATGTCCCTTTTGAGAGTGATCACTCTTTATGTCTTGCTAGGAGAGTGATCGATGTGTATGCATAAAGAGTGACCGGTATATATCAAAAACGGTCACGGTTCAAACAAGGAGACATGCGATGCCCATCACGCTCACCATACCCGAAGGCCTGCTCTCACAGGAGGCCCAGGCGCAGGCCTTTGCCGGATTGACAGACGCGTTGCTCGATGCCGCCGGCTTGACCGGCAATGGCTTCATGACAGCCAATATTATCGGCACGATCAACGTGCTGCCGCGGGAGCATGTACTTGCGGCGGGAGAGCCGATCGCTGCAGCCTTCGTTGAGCTCAAGCTGCCCGAGATAGCGCTGGTGAGCGCTGAAGCAAAACGGTCCTTCTTCGAAAAAGCAGCCGATGTCATCGAACAGGCCGCCGAAGGCCGGCTCAAGCGCGAGCATATATGGTCGAACATCGTCTACGCGCCTGAAGGGGCCTGGGGTATCGCCGGCCGCAGCTATGACAATGCCGATCTCGTCGGCGCCATCCAGGGTGCGGTTGCCGCCTCGTAACGATCGCGGTGGACGCTCGGAAATCTCAGACTTGATGCAATGCCGGGCCGGCGATACCAGGCGTCGCGGTCCGGCGCCTTGACGGAGCCAGACCATGCAGCTTGCCAACTATCTGTTCTTTTCCACCGGTTGCGAAGAGGCGCTCGCCTTCTATGCCGAATGCGGGCTTGGCCGGGTCACGCAATTGGAGAGCCACGGCGCAGACGGGATGCCCGTTGCCAGCGAAGCCATGCGGGGCATGGTGATGCACGCTCGTTTCGAAGGACCTGGTATTCTGTTCTTCGCCTCGGACAATCACGATGCCGAGCCGATGCGAGGTTCCGCCCATATGCTGATCATGGACGACCGAGACAGTACCGCCAGCCTCTTCGCACGGCTGGCCGAGGGCGGCAAGATTACGACACCGCTCGCCGTCCAGCCATGGGGAAGCTATTATGGTAAGCTCACTGATCGCTTTGGAGTCCAGTGGATGCTTGATTGCCTGGCGTGAGCATGTGCTGTCCATATGACGGCAGGAGAGAAACTCGCCGCCGACCAAGCTATTGCGTGCCACCCCTCCCCAACTCCAGTGCTCGCGTCTCACCGCGTCGTATAACCGCCGTCGATAACCAGCACTTCGCCGGTGACATAACTTGCCGCCGCCGAGCAGAGGAACAATGCGGCACCCGCCACCTCCTCCGGCTGCCCGACGCGTCCCATCGGGGTCATGCTGCGCCAGGTCGGGAACCAGTCGGGATTGTCGATGCCGCCGCGCGACAGATCGGTCTCGATGTAGCCGGGGGCGATGGCGTTGACGCGGATATTCTCGGCGGCAACTTCGCTGGCGAGGCTTTTCGTCATCATGTGGACCGCCGCCTTGGAGGTATTATAGGCGACCTGGTTTTGGGGAATGTTGGACACGATGCCCGATATCGAGCCGATATTGAGGATGACGCCGCCGCCCTGGCGGCGCATCGGTGCGAGTGCGGCGCGGCAGGCGCGAAAGACGGCGTCGACATTGACGGTCATGATCTCGCGCCAGATGGCATCGGAAAACTCGCCGCTGTCGCCATGAATGGCGATGCCGGCATTGTTGACGAGGATGTCGAGTCGTCCCGCCCGTGAGAGGGTCTCAGTGACGAGTTCGTCGGCAGCGCTTCCCTCCATCAGGTCGGCGACGATGAAATCGCAATCGACGCCGGCCCTGAAGAGCCGGTCTTCCGATGCTGCATTGCGGGTTCGGCCCGTGATGATGATCTTGGCGCCCGCCTCGCCGAGCGCCTCGGCGATCGCAAGCCCGATGCCGCGCGTGCCGCCGGTGACCAGTGCCACCTGTCCGTTCAGGCGAAATCTGTCGAAGATCATGGCCGTTTCCTCTTGAGTGGGGTTTCGCGAGTGTTGAAGGCGGATGCACCTTCGTCAGATGTCGGCGCTTTGCGGCAGGATGACGAGATCGCGAATGGTGATGTTGCGTGGACGCGTCAGCATGAAGAGCACCGCTTCGGCCACTTCGTTCGCCTCCATCAGGCCACCCGCGGCGAGCGCCTCGTCCAACTTCTCCTGCGGCCAATCGCTGAGGAGGGCCGTGACCACGGGGCCTGGAGCGACGGCGCCGACGCGCAAGCCATGCTTGGCCACCTGCCGCCTCAGCGTGTGGACGAATGCCTGGACCGCGTGTTTCGAGGCCGTGTAAATCGGCTCCCAGACGACGGGGATCATGCCGGCGACGGAACTCGTCAGGATGATATCCCCGGTCTTGCGCTCGACCATATGCGGCAAAACGGCATGCACCGAACGGAAGGCGGCGTTGATGTTCAGGTTGAGCATCCGGTCCCAGGCATCCGGGTCGCCGCCCAGCACCTCGCCGCCGATATAGGAGCCGGCATTGGCGTGGAAGATGTCCAGCTGGCCGGCTTTCTCCAGAATCTCAGGCATCATCCGTTCGACGCTTTTCGGATCGGTGAGATCGATGACCAAGGGAATGGCGTTGGCGTCGAGTTTCGAGCAGATTTCCTTCAAGGCGTCTTCATTTCGGTCGACCAGCACGACCCGAGCGCCCGCGGCAAGCATGGTCTTGGCGCATTCAAGGCCGATACCCGACGCCGCTCCGGTGACAGCCGCGACTTTTCCAGACAGATCCTGTCCCATTTTCTTCCTCTGCTTTCTGGTTGCTTTAGGCTCGGCCGTGCGAAATTCGCGATCGGCGTGCCAGCGAGTCGACGATGACGGCGACGGCAAGGACAGCGCCGGTGATCATGTATCGAAGCGATGACGACAGATCGAGAAGCGTCAGCCCACTGGCGATCGACTGGATGACGATGATGCCGAGAAGGGCTGAGTAGGCGCTGCCGCGCCCGCCGAACAGGCTCGTGCCGCCGATGACTGCTGCGGCGATGGCGTTGAGATTGACGTCGCCCGTGCCGGCCTGTTGACTTGCCGTCGCCAGCCGCGCGGCGGAGAGAACGCCGCCGGTGGCAGCAAGCAGGGCGCACATGACGAAGGCGCTCGTGTAGATGCGCGAGACGTTGATGCCGGAACGACGGGCAGCCTCCCTGTTGCCGCCGACGGCATGCATCGAGCGTCCCCATTTCGTGCGCGTCAGCGCATAGTTCATGGCGGCGACGAGCCCGACGAAAAGACCGAACATCCAGGGAATGCCGCGCGACTGGTTGAGATAGAATGCGACTGCTTCCAGGGCGACGGTGATGATGACAGCGCGGACAAGCAGTCCGCCGGCCGATTTCGCCGACAGGCCGGCCGCCCGCCGGCGCGCCGAGGTGCGGTAGCTGGAGAAGAAAAAGGCAATGCCGGCAAGGGCCACCAGCAGATAGGCGACCGGGTCCGGCATGACCATGATCTGGCCGAAACTCACGAGCCAGGAACCATAGGGAAGATTGATCGAACCGGTTGCTCCGAGGATATAGAGCTGCAGGCCGAGAACCGCGAGCAGCCCCGACAGCGTCGACACGAAGCTCGGCATGCCGAAGCGGTTGAAGAGAAACGCGTAGAGCGAGCCGATCAGGGCGCCGGCAATCATGGCGGCGAGGATCGCCAAAACCACCGGCCAGCCCTGGTTGACCCAGAAGACGCCGACCAGTGCCGAGGCGAAGCCGCTGACGGAGCCGACGGAAAGGTCGATCTCACCCACCATCAGGATGCAGACGATACCCAGCGAGATGACGCCGACGGTCGAGCAGTCGAACAGCATGTTGACAAGGTTGCTGCTCGAGAGAAACACCGGATTGAGCGCCTGGAACACCGTCCAGATGATCGCCAGGCCGACAATGACCGGCAGCGAACCGAGATCGCCGGAGCGGATGCGATCCCCAAAGGCGCGGATCGAGCCGGCAAGGCTATCGTCGTGGTGCACTCTTTCGTCACGTCGGTCGAGGAGCGCAGGTGTTGCCGGTTCATTCTGGATGGTCTTCATCATGGCCTGCCCTCCTCGTTTTGTTGGCTTTGCGCCTTGCGGCGCATCGCGCGGCGGGAGACGGAATTGTTGGATGCGCCGGTGATGGCGCTGACGAGCTGTTCGTTGGATGCGTCGGGCGGCATGGTGCCGTTGTTGCGTCCGAGCCGAAGGACGACAATACGGTCGGCGACGGCGCGAACATCCTCCATATTGTGGCTGATCATGATGACGGCGAGGCCGCGTTCCCGCACGCGCTCGATGAGGTCAAGCACTTCAGCGGTCTGGGCGACGCCGAGCGCTGCTGTGGGTTCGTCGAGCATGATCAGTTTCGGCTGGAGCAACAGCGATCGGGCGATTGCTACCGTCTGGCGCTGTCCGCCGGAGAGCGAGGCGACGGGTTCGCGCACGCTCGGAAGGCGGGCCGAAAGCTCGTTCAAGAGCTTCCAGGCGGCGATCTCCATCTTGACTTCATCGAGCTGATAGGGGCTGAGCTCCTTGCCGAGAAAGATATTGGCGACGACGTCCAGATTTTCGCAAAGCGCCAAATCCTGGAAGACGGTTGCGATGCCGAGGTCGAGAGCGGCGCTCGGGCTCGACAGGTTGACCGGTTTGTCTTCGAAGAAGATCGTGCCCGAGCTTGGCTGGTGCACGCCGGCCAGGATCTTGACAAGCGTCGATTTGCCGGCGCCGTTGTCGCCCACGAGCGCCACGACCTCGCCGGCATACACATCGAGTTCGATATCGGTGAGCGCCGACACTGCTCCAAAGTTCTTCGATATTCCACGCAGACTGAGGACAGGCTGACGGGAAGGGTCAGGAGTATGAGAGGTTTCAGACATCGCCTGGCCTTTCGAAAAAGCGAAAATCGGAAGCGCGACCGGTGGCCGGCCGCGCTTTCCCTTGGCTCGATTACTTGGTGATGCCGAGTTTCTTGCAGCCGTCGGCATAGCGGCCGGTGCACAGCTCCTCGGCGGTGTTGATCTTCTTGTCGATGATCTCGGCCTTGAGGTTTTCGGCGGTAACGACAGCCGGTACGAAGAGCTGTGCGGGCGTGTCGTAGAGCGTCATTTCGGCCTTGATCGTTTCTCCGGCCAGGAGCTTCACGGCGACGTTGGCAGCGGCAGCGGCGACGATTTCACTCGGCTTGGAAATCGTATTGTACTGATCCCCTGCTATGATCAGCTGCAGCGCAGCGATCGTCGCATCATTGCCGGTGACCGGCGGCACCGGATCCACACCCGCCGCCTTGAAAGCTGCGATGGCGCCGCCGCCGGTGCCGTCATTGGCAGCGACCACGCCGACGATCTGTTTGCCGAAGCGGGTGATCTGCCCGCCCGCCCATTGCTGGGCGTTCGCGGGCTGCCAGTTGGGCGTGTCGAATTCGGCAAGGGTCTTGTATCCGCCGCTCGCCAGACCCTCATGAATGCCGTCCTTGATCAGCCCGGCAGCCGCATCGGTCGGTGAACCGTTGATCTGCAGAATGCCGCCGCCTTCGGTCGGCACCTTCTGTGCCTTCAGATGCTGGACGAGCGATTCCGCGATCGCCTTGCCGATCGCCTTGTTGTCGAAGGAGACGTAGAAATCGGCCTTCCCCTTCGGGATCGGACGGTCATAGGCAATGACCTTGACGCCCTGGCTCTGTGCGAGCTGGACGAGCGATGCGGCGGCCGCCGAATCCACAGGGTCCAGCACGATGACCTTGGCGCCTTGCGTGATGGCCGAATTGAACTGTTGCTGCTGTTTTGCGATATCGGCATCGGCGTTCTGATAGAGAACCTTGCACGACGCGCAAAGTTTCTTCATTTCCGCGACGAAGCCCGGGTGGTCGTGCTCCTCGTAGCGGGTCGAGCCCTGGTCGGGCATGAGGAATGCCACTGTCGCATCCGAAACGGCGGTTTGCGCAAAGGCGGAAGTACCGCCGAGCAAGGACAGGACAAATACCGCGGCGCCTGCCGCCTGTGTTGAGAATTTCATCATTTCCATCTCCTCCCATTGAAAAAATTGTGTAGTGATCGCACTGTTCTGCTGTGGCCGTTCGGCTGAAGGAACGGTCGCGCCTGTCCCGGCGGTTTGACGTTTTTGAGGACAAGCATCTCCGATCACAAGCCGCTCATCGCGTGCCCGCGTTCAAGTCAGTGTCAGTTTTCGTTCCTCCTCCTCGTCCCATGGACGTGCTCGTTCGGCTCCTCTAGGCCGCCTTTGCCACGTTGATATTGTCACCCAACAACCGTCGGAAACGGGAAGGCGTCATGCCTTTTTCCGCGAGAAACTGCCGGTTGAAGTTAGACAGATTGTTGAAGCCGACCTCGAAGCAGATATCGATGATCGATGCGTGGTCATCGCTCATCAGTATCTGGCAGGCCAGGTTGATGCGCAGGCGTTTGACATATTGCACCAGCGACATGCCGGTATGGCGGCGAAAGCCGCGCGAAAAGGCGCCTGTCGATTGTCCAGCAATCGCTGCGAGATCGGCTTCGTCGAAGGATTTGGTCAGGTGTTCCCCGATATAGGCGAGCGCTTTGTTGATGCCAGCCGACATGTAACCGGAGGGATCGGGCAGATAGCTCGGGCTGGCGAGAAGCTGCGCATCTTGCGCCCGGCTGAGCAGGCCGACGATCATCATGAAAAGCTCGATACGGCGCACACCCTGCGCCTGCTGCACCTCGTTCATCAAAGGTGCGACCTGCCGGCTGGTCTCGGCGCCGAAAAGCACGCCGCGACGGGAGGCTTCGAGAACAGGTTCGAAGGGGCCGAGTTCGGCCAGCACCTTCATCGTGTCGATGATGAAATTCTCGCTGAACTGGATGAGCTGGCATCGAAGCGGGATGCTCGATCCCGTCGGGACATCGCTGATCCAGTTATGTGGAAGATTAGGCCCGGCAAGCAGAAGATTACCAGGCTCGAACTCGCCGATGAAGTCGCCGACGAAATACCGTCCTGTTGTCGCCACGACGAGATGAAGTTCGTATTCCGGGTGAAAATGCCAACGAACCGTATGGTAGGGATAGCCATGCGCCTTCGTTGCGAAAGATTCGCCCGGGCGGATCTGAATGACTTCCAAGTCAGGTTCCATTGTTTCCTCCTCCGAGGACGGTTCCAAGCCGCCCGCCAAATTCCCTTTTTGGCTTTATTGTTAAGGGGAGTGTAATGGGCTCGTGTCACGCCCGCCACCACGATTCCCGGCTCAAACCGATACTTTTTTGACAATTAATGCCGCGGAGCCGGCGTAAAGACGACAGCAATCCGCGTGCACATCGTCCACCAGCGTACCTCAGGCGGCCAAGGCAGCAATGACATTTCGGACCAGCGCAGAAGAGGACAGCCGGCTCGTGGCGCAGCTCGGGGCGCCGATCGCACCGACACGCACCGAAACGCCGCCACGCGCATTGGCGACCGCAAACATCGACTCGTCGGTCAGATCATCGCCGATGGTAATCGGGGAGCGGTTCTTGAACGGGTCGGACTGGAAAAACCGCTCGAGCGCATCGCCCTTGCTCGACCGTGCCGGACGCAGCTCGAATACCATCTTGCCGAGCTGCAATGCCCAATTCGGCCCGGCGAGCTCCGCATAGTAGTGCATGCGGTCTTCGAGCACCTTTTCATATTCGGGCGCGAGCCGGTAATGGGCGGCAACGGCCGCACCTTTATCCTCGATCAAGACTCCAGGATAGTGCTCGGCTTCCGCGGTTAGCGCATGCTTCAGCGCCTGAAATTCAGGTGTCGCCTCGATCGTCTGCATTCCAGCGGCGTTCCTGATTTCCGCGCCGTGCAGGCCTGCTGTCGGAAATGCAAAGGGCTTGAACAGCTCGTCTGCATAGGCAAGCGATCGTCCTGTGACCAGCGCCAGGGCACCGCCAAGCTTGTTCGACAGGCGATGAAGTTGTCCGGGAAGCGCCTCTGGGACCTCGATCGCATCCGGCGTGGGCGCAAGATTGAGCAGCGTCCCGTCGATATCGAGAAACATCGCCCAGTGATCCGGCTCTTCCAAGACCAGTGAAAGCATTTCCTGAGTAGCGTCGTCGTCCTGCACGGCATTCTCCAAATTCTGCAATCATTGAAGCTAGGTCGCCAGCCGGCGAGGGCAAGGTGATTTTTTAGACTCCGGAACATCCAGAGACGCGTCCGCGTTGTAACTCGCCGCCCGTTCGAGCACTCGCGCCGTAGAAGGTACATTGATGGCCAAAAGCAGTTCCGATCCTCGTGATGAGGTCAATGCCCCGCTGGCACATGGCGCGTTAAACCTGCCATTGGTGACGATCGACGACTACAACAACGAACTGCGTGACAAGGATGGTTTCGTTGGCGACAACGCAAACAAAAAGACGTTCCAACAGAAGCTCGACGATTGGAGAAAACGCATCCGCAAGGTCGGAGACGACCCGATCGGCAAGACCGCGACGGAGAAACTCTCCAAGAAAAAAATCGACGCTATTTTGAAGGGCGATGATTTGGCGGCGGCGGCGTTGGTCATGGGGGCAGTGGAGGATTTTGCGCAAGACTTTGCCGATGTGATAGGCAAGTTTCTGAAGGACAAACGCTGGGGAAAGACAGAGCGCATCGTCGTTGGCGGCGGCTTCCGTCGGAGCCACTTTGGCGAACTGACGATCGCCAGGACGATGGTTATTCTCAAGGCGGCCGGCATCGACGTCGAGGTCGTGCCGATCATTCACCACCCCGATGAGGCCGGATTGATCGGTGCGGTCCACCTGATGCCGCGCTGGATGTTCAAAGGTCACGAGGCGATCCTCGCCGTCGATATCGGCGGTACGAACGTTCGCGCCGGCGTCGTTCAATTCGGAAAGGACGACGTGCCGAATTTTGCGGATGCAAGCGTCTGGGAATCCGCCATCTGGCGTCATGCCGACGATGAGCCAAGCCGCACCGCCACCATCGAGAAGTTGGTTGCAATGTTACGGGATCTGATCGGCAAGGCCGAGAAGGCCAATCTCAAGCCGGCGCCGATCATCGGGATCGCATGCCCCGGCATCATCAAAGCCGATGGCTCCATCGAACGTGGCGGACAGAACCTGCCGGCCGGAAACTGGGAGAGTGATAGCTTCAACCTTCCGGCCGCACTGATGAAGGCCATTCCTGAGATCGGTGACGACAGCACATTCGTGATGATGCACAACGATGCCGTTGTGCAGGGATTGTCGCAGATCCCTTTTATGAACGACGTGTCGAGATGGGCGGTGCTGACCATCGGCACGGGGTTGGGCAACGCGCATTTTACCAATCGCGAGGGATCCAAGGCGCGATAGTGGAATAACTGGCCTCGTGCGGTGCCGGCTCACAAGGAAGGCGGGATCGACCGTCGCCGTGGGGCATTATGGTAAATAGCAGGTAAACAAGAAGGAATTCCGTAGACGGAAGCGAACTCGCCAATAAGTTCCGCTAGGAGGGATGGCCGCTTTGCGAAACATGGAGGTGAGATCTGGTCGACCGGGCTGGCAACAACGTCTGCGATACCAACGCACGATCGTTACTAGCACTGTCGATGATACCCGCCGAAACTTGATTCGCCTACCATGCGCTGTTGTGATCTTCGCGGATGATGACCGCCGCGGGATGTCGGCAACCCTATTCGCGTTCAACTGCGGCATGTGATTGCAATGGTGTCATCTACCGGCCTGGCCGGTAATCGGATCTCCGGATAGACAAACTCCCACCCCTTTAACGCCAGTTGCCCCCAGTATTCAGCCGACTTAGATCGGCGAGAAAATTCAGGTTAGACGTCCCCTTCCCCGATAGCGCGCAGCAGCGGCGCTCGCCCGTCGTAAGACCCGCAGCCGGCACTTCGCAATTCTGGCGATGCCGCATGATCCGAGGCAGCGCCGGTTCGCCGGTGCCGGCAGAGATGCAGCCTTCCGCGTGTCGGGCCCTTGCCTGCAAGGCCCTCCTCGGTCTCGGCGCGCAGAAGCGAACCGGGATGTCTAGCGTCGCGGCCGCTTCGGGGCAGCGCTTGGAAGACGGAGGCCTCCCCTCCCCTATCCTGCCTCGCGTTGGAAAAGATGGTGATAACGCCGCCGGGCCGTTCTCTGCGGGTTCAAATTGCGCTTATCTCTGCGCTTCACGCAAGCCATGCGCAGACGAAAGATGGATCATGAACTTCAAGGGAATAAGCGCTCCGCTCAATGCTGGTCGTCTGGAACAAATGCTCGGCGTTGCTCCGTCACGCCGCGATCCCGAAGCCCAGGACGCAAATGACAAGCCTTCCGGCAATGAACCCGTCCGTGGGCTGGAAACAGAAAATCTATATCGTTCGTCCGCCTACAAATGAGAAATGGGATTGCCTGATCGGTTGGCGCGAGGCAGCGGAAGGTGCTCTTCGATGAGCCGACAACGATGCTGAGTCGCATCGAAAATGTGCTGCGATCCTTTAAGACTGGCTGTGATGGATGCGGACACGGCCGCCATTGTCAGCTGACAATTGAGCTAAGATTCCGGAATTCCATATGATTTTTTCGTCGAATCCAGTTTGTTATCCATTGGCTAACCAAGAAATCGCTTGACGGAATCGGCAGACTCACGATCATTTGCGCAAAATGACCCGATTTATCAGGATTTGCGTGAATGCCGACCAAGGCCGCGATTGTTGAGAAAGCCAAGAGAGCGAGTCGAGTCTCGATCGACGAGACGATCGCGCAGGACTCGACGATGCTCAGCAGCCAATTGCAGGTGCTGTTCGAGCGGTTGTTTTCGCCCGACGCCCGCAAATCGCTACGGCGGTTCAGCAGCACCGAGACTGCCAAGCTGCTCGGCGTTACCGACAGCTATGTTCGCCACCTCGCCGCCCAGGTGGAAAGCATCAATCCCGAAAAGACGGCGGCCGGTCGACGGGTGTTCTCGCTTGAGGAAATTCATGCGATGCGCCACCATCTCGGGCGCACCAAACCCTCCTATCTGCCGATGCGCCGGCCGGGCGACCATCTCCAGGTTATCGCCGTCACCAATTTTAAAGGTGGCTCCGGCAAGACGACGACATCCATCCACCTGGCGCAGTTCCTGGCTCTTCGCGGCTACCGCGTGCTCGCCGTCGATCTCGATCCGCAGGCATCGATGTCGGCGATGCTCGGATATCAGCCCGAATTCGACGTCGGCGAAAACGAGACGCTTTACGGTGCCATCAAATATGACGAAACGCGCCGCGACGTAGCCGACATCGTCCGCCAGACCTATTTTCCGGGGCTCGATCTCATTCCCGGCAATCTCGAACTGCACGAGTTCGAGCACGATACTCCAAAGGCGCTTGCCGACACCAACCGCGACGACAAGGACATGTTCTTCATGCGGGTCGGCAATGCGC
Source organism: Rhizobium leguminosarum (assembly GCF_001679785.1). NCBI lineage: Bacteria > Pseudomonadati > Pseudomonadota > Alphaproteobacteria > Hyphomicrobiales > Rhizobiaceae > Rhizobium > Rhizobium leguminosarum. The sequence goes on along the minus strand of NZ_CP016291.1, from coordinate 118,921 downwards.
TGCATTCGCTGGAGCAGAGCTACGATGTCGTCATCATCGATTGCCCGCCGACCCTCGGCTTCCTGACACTGTCTGCTCTCTGCGCTGCCACCTCCGTCCTCATCACCGTCCATCCGCAGATGCTCGACGTGGCGTCGATGAACCAGTTCCTGACGATGACCTCCGACCTTCTGGCCGTGGTCAAGCAGGCAGGCGGCAATCTCGATTATGATTGGATGCGCTATCTGATCACCCGCTATGAGGCCAATGATGGACCGCAGGCGCAGATCGTCGCCTTCCTGCGCAGTCTGTTCGGCGAGCGCGTGCTGACCTCGATGATGGTCAAGTCGACAGCGGTCTCGGATGCGGGCCTGTCCAAGCAGACAATCTACGAGGCGGGACGCGAGACGATGCATCGCCAGACCTATGACCGCGGGGTGGAATCCGTCGACAGCGTCAATGCCGAGGTCGAGCAACTCATTCGCAGCGCATGGAGCAGGACATGAGCCCAAAAGGACGCGACATCCTGAAGAGCATGGTCGGCGCCGTCGAGCCGACGCGGCCGGAAGTACCGAGTGTGCAACAGCCGCATCGGCCATCTGGAGCGGTCAAGGCGATGAACCTGTCGCTTGGACGGCTGGGAGAGGAAGCAGCCGCCGCCAAGGCGTTGCGCGAATCGCTGGCCTCCGGCGACAAGGTGCTGGAGATCGATCCGGCTGCCGTCGAAATGTCCTTCATCCGCGACCGTATTCCGGTCGACAAGGATGCCGAGTTCGAGCGATTGAAGCAGTCTATCCAGGAAAGCGGACAGCAGGTTCCGATCCTGGTGCGGCCGGACCCGGCAAGGACCGGGCACTACCAGGCCGCCTATGGGCACAGGCGCCTGCGGGCGGCAGCAGAGATCGGGGTTCGAGTTAAGGCCGTCGTACGAAAGCTCACGGATGAAGAGCTGATCCTTGCACAGGGTCAGGAAAATGGCCCCCGTGTCGACTTGAGTTTTATCGAGCGGGCACTGTTTGCGCGCCGCATGGATGAACATGGCTTCGGCCGCGACATGATTGCCAAGGCGCTGGCGACAGACAAGCCGGAAACGTCAAGGCTCCTGCAGGTGGCTCAGACGATCGACCCCGAGCTCATTCTCGCCATCGGGCCGGCCCCCAAGGTCGGCCGTCCACGCTGGTTGGCGTTTGCCGAGAAATTCAGGGAAACGGGCGGACAGAAAAAGGCGCGGGCCGCAATCAGTGCCGCCGGTTTTGACGCGTTGGAGACCAACAGCCGCTTCGACGTCATCTGGAAGGCACTGGAGGAGAAGAGCGCACCGCAGCGGGCCGAGCAGACGCTTCGGACCCAAGGGGGCGCGCCGCTTGCTTTGGTGGCCCGCTCCGGCAAAACCTTTCGTATTACCGTCAAGTCGGCGGCGTTTTCGGAATTCCTGGCTCAGCGGTTGATAGGCCTCGCCGTCGAGTTCGAAGAGGAAAATCAGGGGAAATGAGGCAGTTAGACCGGTTGTCAGCTGACAATCCGGATAAGGAGATAACGCGCAAAAGAAAAAAGCCCCCGAACGTCACCGTCACGGAAGCTTTCCTCGTAGTCTTGAACACCTCCGAGAATCGCACTTCCGAGAATCGCTGTCAAGAGTTTTTGGCGCCGTTTTGGTGAGTGGATTTCTTTTGCCTCGTTGAGGTGAAAGATATGGAAACCGGGAATGTGACGACGCCCTTCGGGCGACGGTCGATGACGCTTGGGATGCTTGCAAATCAAGTCATGGCCGGGGAGATCAAGCCGGATCAGTCGGTCGATAAGTGGAAATTGTTTCGCGCGCTGTGCGAAGCAAAGCCGCTGCTCGGCATCGGCGATCGGGCGCTTGCCGTGCTCAACGCGCTTTTGAGCTTTTATCCGAAGAACGAGCTGGCCCAGGAAAACGGCTTGATCGTCTTCCCGTCGAATGTCCAGCTTTCGCTCAGAACGCATGGCATGGCCGAACAGACCGTGCGGCGCCATCTTGCCGCGCTCGTCGAGGCAGGCCTTCTGCTGCGCAAGGATAGCCCCAACGGCAAGCGTTATGTCCGCAGAGACAGGGCAGGGGAGGTCAACGAGGCTTTCGGCTTCTCGCTGGCGCCGCTGCTTGCCCGTGCCGAGGAGATCGAACAGCTTGCGGCCGCAGTAATGGCCGAGCGGCTGCACGTCCAGCATCTGCGCGAACGCATCACTCTTTGCCGCCGTGACGTTGCAAAACTGATCGAAGCGGCCGTCGAAGAACAGATCCCTGGGGATTGGCAAGGCCTCTATGGCGAATTTCGGGACCTGATCGAAGGCCTGCCGCGATCGCCGACTGCAGCGCAGCTTGAATTGCTGCTGCATGAATTGGAGGTTCTGCGGGCCGATATCCTTAACCGATTGGAAATTCGGATTAAATCAACAAAACAGCGCGGCAATGCCAATTATATTGAGCGTCACATACAGAATTCAAACCCCGAATCTACCTCTGAACTTGAACCAAGCTTCGAAACGAAGCAGGGAGCGATGGCTGAGCAAGACAAAGGGCGAGAGGCGGAGACGCTGGAAGAGGGGAGGGGGAGGCAGCCCAGAGCCGGCAGGAGGAAAGTCGGCAGTCGGGCGGCCGCAACGATGGTGGCGGACTGAAATCCTTCCCGCTCGGCCTGGTTCTGCAGGCCTGCCCGGAAATCCTCGCCTATGGGCCGAATGGCGCAATCCGCAACTGGCGCGATTTGATGGCCGCAGCCGTCATAGTTCGATCGATGCTGGGCGTCAGTCCGTCGGCTTACGAAGAGGCCGCCAATGTGATGGGTCCGGAAAATGCCGCGACGGTGATGGCATGCATCCTGGAGCGCGGCGGCCACATTAATTCGGCCGGTGGCTATCTTCGCGGCCTGACGCGGCGAAGCGAAAAGGGAGAATTCGCGATCGGCCCGATGCTGATGGCGCTTCTGCGGGCAAATGCGCCGGCCGGGCGGAAGGTTGGATAGTGTTCAGCCTCCGTGTGGGCAGCGTGCGGCTAAGCGCGGATAAGCCTTCGCTCCAGAAAACTCTGCATGTCGCGACGCCCGTCTACGACGCAGTAGACGACAACATCCGTGCCCAATATCCGATAGATCATGCGCCACGGCTTATGGTGCAGTTCCCGATATTCGGAAATTCCGATCCCCGCCAACTCCTTCGGAATATTTCCGCGGGCGGGGAATTCTTCAAGCTCGGCGCAGGCACTCTCGATTTCCGTCAGGATGCGGTCCGCCGTCTCGGCGCCGTCGCGGCTAGCGATGAAGCGATAGAGATCCTCGATGTCGCGTTCCGCGTCCTCGGCGAAAAGAACACGATATGGCATCAGGATTGGCTGTCGGCCAGACGTTTGCGGATGCGCGCGAAGGACTCCGCAGCAGGGCGCAGTTTGCCGTCCTCGACTTGCCGGTTGGTGAGCGCCAACACCTTCAGGAGCGCCAGTGTCTCCTGGGTTTCTTCGTATTGGCCGACGTCCTGAAGGATGGCTTTCGCCTCTCCGTGAAGCGTAATGACGACCGGTTGCGGATTATCCTTCAGCGTCCGGATGATCTCCGGCGCATGCGCCTTGAGATAGCTGATCGGTTTGACCTGTTCTGACAGCTTCATGCGGTTACTCCATTTCGACCAGAATATAGACCATGAAGTGGTCGATTGAAAGAAGCCTTTCGATGGTGGCGGAACAATTCCCGGCATCCGATTCCCCATCCTGGCTGCGGCCGCTTTTTTCACTCAACGCGTTCGAAAGAGAATGCCATTTCTTATAATGAAGTTTGTCTACTGATTTTATAGACTAAACTTTGCAACCAAGGATCGGATCGTGGTGCCATGACCTACCTCCTCAGTCTTCTCGACAAAAGCCCGATCGAACAGGGTCTGACGGCCGCGGATGCGCTGCGGGCGACGGTAAAGATTGCCGCCCGGGCCGAGGAACTCGGTTATCACCGTTTCTGGGTCGCCGAGCATCATAACATGTCCAACCTGGCGAGTTCCGCGCCGGAGGCGCTGATAGCCTATCTTCTCGCCAGGACATCGAGGATCCGCATCGGCTCCGGCGGCGTCATGCTACAGCACTACAGCGCCTATAAGGTTGCCGAGACCTTCAATTTGTTGGCGTCGCTTGCGCCCGGCCGTGTCGATCTCGGTGTCGGCAAGGCGCCGGGCGGCTTTCCGCTCTCGACGCGCGCCCTGCAGCTTGCCGTCGATCCGGCCAGGAAGCCGGATTTTTCAAGCCAGCTTTCCGATCTCAATATCTATCTCGCCGCCGACCCGAATTACGACGGCGCGCAGGCGACGCCTTTCCCGCCGACTGCGCCTGAGCGTTTCCTGCTCGGCGCCAGCGTCGAAAGCGCCGAGCTCGCTGCCGAGAAGGGCTGGGAGCTTGTTTTCGCCGGTCACCTGAACGGCGATCCCGACAATCTGCGCAGGACCTTCGAGGCCTATGAGCGGGCATCCGGTGGCAAGCGCCCGATCCTGGCGCTTGCAGCCTTTGCCGCCGAAAGCGAGGACTATGCCCGCGAGCGCGTCGGCAAGCTGCGCATCGTCAAGATATTTCTGCCGAACGGCCAGACCGTCAATGTCGGCAGCGAGGAGCAGGCGGCCGAATTCGCTCGCCAGGCCGGCATCACCGATTACCACATCGAGGAAAAGGTGCCGAGCGTGCTGCATGGCACGGCGGAGCAGATCCGCAAGGAGCTGGACGAACTTCACCGCCGCTACGGGGTTAAGGAGTTCGTGCTCGACACGCCGGCGCTTTCGGTTGCCGAGCGCCTGGCCTCCATTGAGCTGCTCGCCAAGGAGCGGCTTTCTCTCGTCGCCTGACCGTTTCCAAGGAGGATTGATCCCATGGCTCAAAAACACGTCACGTTCGGCATCATGCTGCAGGGTCCCGGCGGTCACATGAATGCCTGGAAACATCCAAGCGGACCGGCCGATGCCAGCGTCAATTTCGATTTCTTCGTCAAGACGGCGCGCAAGGCGGAGGCGGCCGGCATCGCTTTCGCCTTCGTCGCCGACGGGCTCTACATCAACGAGCAGTCCATTCCGCATTTCCTCAACCGGTTCGAGCCGATCGCCATTCTCTCTTCGCTCGCCGCCTCGACCTCGAAGATCGGCCTCGTCGGTACAGTCTCGACCTCCTACAGCGATCCCTTCACCATCGCCCGCCAGTTCGCCTCGATCGATCTCATCAGCGGCGGCCGGACAGGGTGGAATGCGGTGACCTCGCCGCTTGAGGGCTCGGGCCGCAACTACAGCCGCGAACATCCCGAGCATGAACTGCGCTACGAGATCGCCGAGGATTATATCGATGCGATCAAGGGCCTGTGGGATTCCTGGGATGACGACGCCTTCGTCCGCAACCGCGAGACCGGCGTCTTTGTCGACAAGACGAAGATGCATCGCCTCAACCACAAGGGCCGCTTCTTCCGTGTCGAGGGGCCGCTCAACATCGGCCGTTCCAAGCAGGGCCAGCCGGTCGTGTTCCAGGCGGGCGCCTCGGACTCCGGCATCCGGCTCGCCGGCAAACATGCCGACGCGGTCTTCACCAATGGCGGGCCGTTCGAGGAGGCCCAGGCCTTCTACCGACAGCTCAAGGACAGCGTGATTGCGCATGGCCGCAGTGCCGCGGAAGTCGGTCTCTATCCGGGTATCGGACCGATCGTCGGTGCGACGCAGGAAGAGGCGGACGCCAAGTATCAGGCGATCCGCAACCTCGTCACGACAGAGGAGGCGCTGCTCTATCTCGGCCGTTTCTTCGATCATCATGATTTCAGCGTCTATCCGCTCGACGCGCCGTTCCCCGAACTCGGCGATATCGGCAGGAACAATTTCCGCGCCACCACCGACCGCATCAAGAAGACGGCGCGGGAGAAGGGCCTGACGCTCCGCCAGGTCGCGCTCGATTCGGCAACGCCGCGCACGGCCTTCATCGGCACGGCGGAACATATCGCCGACGAGATCATCCGCTGGGTGGACCATGGCGCCGCCGACGGCTTCATTCTCGGCTTTCCCGTCATCGCCGAGGGCTTCGACGACTTCTCCGGATATGTTCTGCCTATCCTCACGGAGCGCGGTTATTTCGACCCGATCCTGAAGGGCGAGACGCTGCGCGATCATCTGGGCCTGCCCTTCCGCGAAAGCCGGTACGCGACGGGCGCGGACCAGGTCGAACGCGGAAAGGCTGTCGGCGCCTGAGGCGCCGACGAACCGTCATGAACATTATCGCTCACAACCCGCGCAGCAAGGATCCGGTCGAGAGAGGCATCGCCGCCTATCTCGACGAGATCATCGCGCTTCGCCACGACCTGCACCAATATCCGGAGCTTGCGTTCCAGGAGCTCAGGACCAGCAAGCTCGTGGCATCCCGCCTTTCCTCCTGGGGCTATGAAGTGGCGACGGGCATTGCCGGAACCGGCATCGTCGCCACCCTCAGGCGCGGCGACGGCAAAAGACGGATTGGTATTCGCGCCGACATGGATGCGCTGCCGATTGAGGAGGCGACCGGTCTTGCCTATGCCAGCAGCAATCCGGGCGTCATGCATGCCTGCGGCCATGACGGGCATACAGTGATCCTGCTCGCCGCCGCCCGCTATCTCGCCGAAAGCGGCAATTTCAGCGGTACGCTGCGGCTGATCTTCCAGCCCGCCGAGGAAATCGGCGCCGGCGCCCGCAAGATGATCTCGGAAGGCCTGTTCGAACGTTTTCCTGTCGATGCGGTCTTCGGGCTGCACAATTGGCCGGGTGTGCCGACGGGCCAATTCGGCTTCGTCACCGGCCCGGCCATGGCCTCGGTCGATCAGGCGGTGATCAAGATCATCGGCAAGGGCGGCCACGGCGCCGAGCCGCATCGCGCCGTCGATCCGGTGCTTGCCTCGGCCTCCTTCATCACCGCCCTGCAGAGCGTCGTTTCCCGCAATGTCGACCCGCAGGACATGGCGGTCGCAACCATCGGCTCGATCCATGCCGGCTCCGCCTCGAACGTAATCCCTGAGAGCGTCGAGATGAAGCTCACGATGCGGGCCTTCAGCGAGACCGTTCGCCAACTGTTGCGAGAGCGCATTCCCGCCCTTGCTCGCGCCCAGGCCGAAAGCTTCGGCGCCGAGGCGGATGTGAATTACCGCCTCGGCTTTCCGGCGCTGGTCAACCATGCAGCCGAGACGGACTTCGCCCGCGATGTCGCCCATGAAGCACTCGGCCCGGCGGCGATCGAGAAGGACTTCCGGCCGAGAACCGCGAGCGAGGATTTCGCCTTCATGCTGCAGGCAAATCCCGGCAGCTACCTCTTCGTCGGGAACGGCGACAGCGCTCCTCTCCACAGCGCCCACTACAATTTCAACGACGCGATCATTGCGCCCGCCGCCCGTTACTGGGTGCGGCTCGCCGAAACCTTCCTCACTGATGACAACGGGTGATGAATATGAGCGACACGTTTCTCTATGCCAGCCCTCTCGACCCGCGCGCCAAGCCGCTGATCGATGAATTGATCCACGAATACGACAGCCGCTACGGCAATTATTTCAATGCCGAAGGTGCTGCGGCCGAGCTCAATCGTTATCCTCCCGAAGCCTTTGCGCCGCCTGACGGCAATTTTCTCCTGTTGATCCGTGATGGCGAAACCATCGGTGGCGGCGCCTTCAAGAACTATGACGAATGCACGGCCGAGTTCAAACGCATCTGGACGCGCTCCGATCTGCGCCGCCAGGGCCTTGCCCGCAAGGTGCTGGTGGAATTGGAGGCCCAGGCCGCCCGTCAAGGCTATTCCCGCATCTACCTGACGACGGGCTTTCGCCAGCCCGAGGCGGTCGGCCTCTATCTGAACTATGGCTACACCGCTCTCTTCGACATCTCCGCTGATCCCGAAATCTACAAGAGCCTGCCCTTCGAGAAGGACATCACCCATCTCGTCCAGCGGACTCTCGAAGATGCCGAACCGCGCCTGCGCGTGGCCGGCGCAAATTTCTGAAAACGGCAAAGACCGACAATCATAAAAGGGAAGCACCATGGCACTGACGACGGATTTCGCCGGCATCGACCCCGGCAGCAGGACGGCAGAATCGAAGGATTATTCCCGTTACCGCATCGTGCCGGCGCGTCATCCGGGCCGCCTGGCAGGCACGATCTTTGCCGCCGTCGTCATCATCGCCGTGCTCTATTCCATCTTCACCAATCCGCGCTGGGGTTGGGGCGTCTTTGCTGAATGGTTCTTTGCCGAACCAGTCCTCGTCGGTCTCGGCAGGACGCTGCTTTTGACCGTGCTTGCCGCCATATCCGGCTCCATCCTCGGAACGGCTCTGGCGCTTGCCCGCGTTTCCAAGTCGCCGCTGCTCTCCGGTCTTTCCTGGGGCTATATCTGGCTGCTGCGCTCGATCCCGGTCATCGTGCTGCTGCTGATCTTGAACAATCTCGGCTACCTCTACGAGACGATCAAGATCGGCATTCCCTTCACCGATACCTTTTTCCTCGACTATCCCACAGTGCAATTGCTGACGCCCTTTGCCGCCGCTTTTCTCGGCCTGACGCTCAACCAGTCGGCCTTCTTCGCCGAGATCGTGCGCGGCGGTATTCTCTCGGTGGATCACGGACAGCTGGAGGCCGCCGCCGCACTCGGCCTGCCGCGCCGCCGGCAGGCCTTCCGCATCGTGCTGCCGCAGGCCATGCGCTCGATCCTGCCGACCGGCTTCAACGAACTCATCGGACTGGCGAAGAGCACCTCCATGGTCTACGTGCTGGCGCTGCCGGAGCTCTTCTATACGGTCCAAGTGATCTACCGCCGCAATCTCGAAGTCATTCCGCTGCTGATGGTCGCGACCGTCTGGTATCTGATCATCATGACGGTGCTGTCGATTGCTCAGCGCTATATCGAACGCTACTTCTCCAAAGGCGCCGTGCGCAATCCGACGCCGTTGCCCTTCCAGTCATTTTTCGAGCGTTTCCGCCGTCCGCTGCCTGTCCTCGATACGGCGACCGACACCGTGCGCAAGATCGGTTTCCAGGATGCAGCGACGCTGCGGGCCGCTGGCGGCGCGGTGCGCATTCACGGCATTTCCAAAAGCTTCGGCTCGCTGAAAGTGCTCGACGATGTCGAGCTCAGCCTGCCGGCCGGCAGCGTGACCGCCATCCTCGGTCCGTCCGGCTCGGGCAAGTCGACGCTTCTGCGCGCCATCAACCACCTGGAGCGTGTCGATGAGGGTTTCATCTCGGTGGACGGCGATTTCGTCGGCTACAGCAGGAGGGGCGACACGCTCTATGAGCTCAAGGAAAAGGATATTCTCAAACGCCGCGCCGATATCGGCATGGTCTTCCAGAGCTTCAATCTCTTTCCGCATCTGACCGTGCTCGAAAACCTCATCGAGGCACCGATCCAAGTTCGCGGCATCGGCCGTGAGGACGCCGTGCAGCTGGCGCAGGAGCTGCTGGCACGCATCGGCCTTAGCGACAAGATCAATGCCTATCCGCGCCAGCTTTCCGGCGGCCAGCAGCAGCGTGTGGCGATCGCCCGCGCACTGGCGCTCCGCCCGAAGGTGCTGCTCTTCGACGAGCCGACATCGGCGCTTGACCCGGAGCTCGTCGGCGAAGTGCTCGACGTCATCAAGGAACTTGCCCGCAGCGGCACGACGCTCGTCATCGTTACCCATGAGGTCGGTTTTGCCCGCGAAGTCGCCGACACGGTCGTCTTCATGGACAGCGGCCGCATTCTGGAGGCTGGGCCGCCGGCCCGCATCTTCGCACAAGCGGAACATCCCCGTACGCGGGAATGCCTCGCCAAGGTTCTCTAGCGCCTATAGCGCTGGCGAAATGCCGGGCCGCGACGGGCTGCCCCGGTCGAATGACAAACCACAACTTAAAAATGAAATGGAGAAGGGGCATGACATTTACAGATAGGGCAAGGCTTCTGATTGCGGGAGCCGTCACTCTTACGGCGATCGGTTTCGGTTCCGCTAAGGCGCAGCAGAAGTTCGATCTCAGCCCGGAGCAGCCGAACCGGCTGCGGGTGGAAAAGAACGAGAAGCGCATTGCCGAAGTCAAGGATTTCAAGTTCGTCGAAAACGGTGTCTTCACTGTCGGCATCAGCTCGAGCGGCAATCTGCCGCTGCATGATTATGCCTCCGATTCCAAGACCGTCATCGGTTACGACGTCGATCTGGCGCAGGCCATTGCCGACACCCTGGGCCTGAAGCTCGAACTGGTTTCCGTTGCCTGGGCCGATTGGCCGTTGGGGCTGACCTCCGGAAAGTTCGACGCGGTGATCTCCAACGTGACCGTCACGGAAGAACGCAAGGAGAAATTCGATTTCTCGACCTACCGCAAGGATGAGCTTGGCTTTTATGTCAAGGCCGACAGTTCGATTACGGCGATCAAGCAGCCGAGGGATATTGCCGGCCTGAAGGTGATCACCGATGCCGGCACCAACCAGGAAAAAATCCTGCTGGAGTGGGATCGCGAGAACGTCGCCGCCGGCCTGAAGCCGATCGAGGTGCAATATTATGACGACGACGCGGTCAAGGATCTTGCCGTTCAGTCCGGCAGGGCCGACACGGTTTTCAGCGTGAACGCGACGCAGGCCTATTCGGCGGGGATAAATGGTAAGACCAAGCTTGTCGGCACCGTCAGTGGCGGCTGGCCGATCACGGCAGAAATTGCCGTCACCACACGCAAGGGCAGCGGCCTGGCTGCTCCCTTGACCGATGTCGTCAACGACCTGATCGCCAGCGGCGCCTATCGGCAGATCCTCGATACATGGAACCTCGGTCCCGAAGCGATCGAAAAGGCCCAGACCAACCCGCCTGGCCTGCCGAAGAGCGGTTCCTAATCGAGATTCCTATTGGGCCGGCAGGATCCCTGCCGGCCATCTGCCTGACAATTTGGAGATTGAAGACGATGATTGCCATCCCGGCATTCCGGACCCTGCTGATCGCCGCCATGGCGTCTGCCCTTTCCTTCGGTGCAATCCATGCAGCCGAGGATTTCGACCTCAGCCCAGAGCAGCCGGGCCGGCTTCACGCCGCCAAGAACGATGCGGCCATTGCCGCAATCCCGAAGCATTTCAAGTTCGTCACATCAGGCAAGTTCACCATCGCCGTCAGCCCCGGCGGCCCGCCGCTTGCCACCTATGCCACCGACGCCAAGACCGTGGTCGGGGCAGATCCCGATTATGCCTATGCCATTGCCGATAGCCTCGGCTTGACGCTGGAGATCGTGCCGGTCGCCTGGATCGACTGGCCACTCGGGCTCGCCTCGGGCAAGTATGATGCCGTCATCTCCAATGTCGGGGTCACCGAGCAGCGCAAGGAAAAATTCGATTTCTCCACCTACCGCCAGGGCCTGCACGGCTTCTTCGTAAAATCCGACAGCCCTGTCACCTCGATCAAGGAGCCCAAGGATGCGGCAGGCCTCAGGATCATCGTCGGGGCCGGCACCAACCAGGAGCGCATCCTGGTGAAGTGGAGCGAGGAAGATGTCGTCGCCGGCCTGAAACCGATCGAGCTGCAATATTACGACGACGAGGCGGCAAGCCTTCTCGCGCTGCGTTCCGGCCGGGCCGACGTCATCGTCCAGCCGCATGCACAGCTCGTCTTCATCGCCGCGCGCGACAAGAACATCAAGCGTGTCGGCACGTTGAGCGCCGGCTGGCCGGATCGCTCGGACGTCGCGATCACCACCCGCAAGGGAAGCGGACTGGCCGATGCGCTGACTGTCGCCACCAACGGCCTCATCAAGGATGGCACCTACGCAAAAATCCTCGACCACTGGCATCTGTCCGAGGAAGCCTTGCCGGCATCCGAGACCAATCCGCCCGGGCTGCCGAAATACTGATCATCGGATGGCACGAGTGGGCAACATATCCATCAGCCATATCGGCTTCCTCACCCCCGGCAATTATCCCGACGAAGATCCGTTATCGGGATTGGAGCAGACGCTTGAGCAACTGCACTATGGCGAAGATCTGGGCTTCGACAGCGCCTGGGTCCGCCAGCGGCACCTGGAGCCCGGAATCTCTTCTGCGAGCGCCTTCCTGGCGGCGACGACGCAGCGAACCAGTCGGATCGAGCTTGGAACCGCGGTCATCCCGATCGGTTACGAGAGCCCTTACCGGCTGGCCGAAGATCTCGCCACCGTCGATGTTCTGTCGCGCGGACGGCTGAACATCGGCGTCAGTGCCGGCCGGCCGTTGCATGCCGAGCTGATCGCTCCGCTTGTCTTCGACGGCGATTGGACTGGCTATGATTTCTCGCATGATCGCGTGCTGCGCTTTGCCGACAATCTGCGTGGCAGCTATCTCGGCGACGAGCAGACCTTGATCAAGACGCCCTTCGGCCCGCAGCGGCCACGCCTGCAGCCTTATGCCAAAGGCCTGATCGACCGGATCTGGTATGGCGGCGGGTCGCAGCGCTCGGCCGAATGGGCCGGCCGCAATGGCTTCAACCTGTTGACCGGCAATGTGATAACGGGTGAGGGGACGGATGATTTCTTCATCGCGCAATCGTGGCTGATCGAAACTTTTCGTAACGCCGGCACGCAGCGCCGCGTGGCGCTGGGCCGCGTCATCGTGCCTTTCGATAGCGCCGATGCGGTAACGCGCCGCCGATATCGAGACTATGCCGATGGCCGCCATGGGCGGACGCTTTCGCCGCAGGGCGAGCGGCGCACCTTGTTTGCCCGAGACGTCGTCGGCACATCGGACGAGATATTGGCGCAGCTTTTTGCCGATCCGATCCTGCCCGAGGTCAGCGAGTTGAGGCTGGAGCTTCCTTACGAGTTCGAGCACGAGCAGTATCGCCAGATTCTCCACGACTTCGCGACGTTGGTCGCACCGGAACTCGGATGGAAAGCGCCATCCGGCATCCGCGGCGCTTCCTGAAAATGCCGTCGTCCATTCGACGCCAGAACAATCACCTCATAGGAACATGCATCAGTGACCAAATCGGTAGAATATTTCTTTTCGATCGGCTCGCCCTGGTCGTATATCGGCTTCGATGCCTTCGCCGAACTTGCGGCGAAGAATGACGTCGTCATCACGCCTTATCTGACGACGGTGGTCGAGGAAAATGGCGGTATCTTCTCACGCAATCGCCCGGAGATCCGACGCGCTTACTGGACGCGGGATCTCAAGCGCTGGGCGCGCGTGCGCGGCAAGGAACTGCGGCTCGAACATCGCCCGGATTTGAGCGATCCGACGCCGGCGTCCCTCTTCGTGATTGCCGCCTACCTAGACGGACAGGATTGGATCGGCGTTGCCCGAGCCCTCCAACATGCCTTCTGGAGCGAGGCGAAGGATATCGGCAAGTCCGATGTGCGCGAGGCGATCGTGACATCAGCGGGTTTTGATGGCGCAGCACTCCTCAGGCGACAAGCCGATGACGATGTCCAGAGCAAATGGTCGGCGGACCGTGTGCATGCGCGCGACAGCGGCGTCTTCGGCTTTCCCACCTATGTCTTTGACGGCGAGATCTATTGGGGACAGGACAATTTGCCCTTCCTCGAACGTCATCTTCACGGCGACAAGCCTTAGGCTTGGAATTGCAGCGTCCAGAGGTCGCAGATGCCGATGGCGGTCGGCTTGCAGCTTATGCGTGCTGAAGCGGCGGCGAACGTTTTTTTCAACCAGGCGAAAAAGGAGAGATGCATGTTCCTTTAATCTATCAATTTTGTAGACAATAGTTGGGGCAACGCAAAGAGAGGAAAAACCATGTCAGGTTTCAAACTCGTCGGCATCGCTGGCAGCTTCAACCGTCCATCGAAGACATTGGCACTTGTGCGGCACGTCGCCGAACGTGCGAGCATTCGCTACGGATTTACGAGCAAGAGCTATGATCTCAATGATGTCGGTCCGTCGCTGGGCAGCGCCTTGTGGCGCAAGGATCTCGACGCTCAGGCCGGACATGTCGTCGACGAGATCGTGCAGGCCGATGCCCTGATCATCGGCTCGCCGACCTACAAGGGCTCATATCCCGGCCATTTCAAGCACCTGATCGACCTGATCGACCCCCACGAACTTCGGGGCAAGCCGATCATCATCACGGCGACCGGCGGCGGTGACCGGCATGCGTTGATGGTCGAGCATCAGCTTCGGCCGCTGTTCGGGTTTTTCATGGCCCACACCTTACCGACTGCCGTTTATGCGTCCGACGGTGATTTCACAGACTATGCAGTTTCATCCGACGCGCTTTTGGCCCGGATCAACGACGTGATCGGCGAATTGGCGGCCTTCTTTCCGGGCGCAAACCCGGCCCTGGCGGCAGCCGAGTAGGGATCGTTGCGATGGCTCGATCTCAGGAAGCGACGATCACCGATGCGGAAAGGCCGGGGCCAAGCGAGCAATTGTGGAGCGTCTTCGAATTCGCCCGACGCTATCGTCTTGCCAAACGCGAGGAGAACCGCCTGCTGATGCTCTACGGACCGACGGCATCTCTTCATGTTCTTCTCGCCAATGCGCAACGTCATTCGCTGATTTCCTAGCCGAAGAATACCGGTTCCTGACAGGAGGTTCGCATGAAGCTTGATTTTCAGTTCTGGCTGAAGCTTTCGATCGGCCGGTTCCTCGGCCTGAAGCCGCCCGCTGCACGGGAGCCTGTAAACGGATTGTTCGCGCGGGACGACGAGCGCGACCGGTCCGCCCGCGAATACGAACTTCACTATTGGGGCGCGATGCCCGGCCTTTGGTATTGAGGAGAACGGTGTGATGGCGATTGTCGTTGAGACCGACCTGCGTCGGCACGGTGCGAGAAGAGCGGAAGGCGGCGTCATGTCGCATTCCCGGCATGCGGCCGGAATCTGCACGATCGTCAGCTCCTTCACATTCCTGTTCGCTCTGGTGATCGGGTGGATCTGATGAGTGATGTCCGATGTTTGTGCCGATCGGGAAAAAGACCGGCGTGCAGCTTCAAAGAGGATGCCGTCAGATGATCGATGTACTTATTCTTCCCGGGCTTTTCGGCTCGGGAGAAGGACATTGGCAACAGCACTGGCTGCAGGATCAACCGGGCAGTCATTGCGTCGCTCAGGACGACTGGGATCATCCGAACCTTGACAACTGGCTGCTGCGATTGGAAGGCGCGCTTGAAGAGGCCGGCGAGGCCTATCTGGTTGCCCATAGTCTCGGATGCCTGCTGGCCGCCCGCTTGGCCGGGCGAAGTGCAGCGCGGCACGTCAAGGGAGCGCTTCTCGTTGCTCCATGCGATCTGCCGGTCACGGAAAACCTGCATCCCGGGCTTATCTCGTTTGGCGCCATGCCGACGGCCCCTTTGCCTTTTCCGAGCATTGTCGTCGGCAGCATGAACGATGCCTACATGACGGTCGATCGGTTGACCCTGTTCGGCCGCCTGTGGAACGCAGAGACCAGGAATATCGGCCTTGCCGGGCACATCAATATCGCCAGCGGCTTTGGCCGCTGGCGCAACGGCTACCGATTGCTGGAGGGCTTGAAGACGCAAACACGCGTTCGAAGGCATGTCGTTTCCATGCCCCCGGCTTTTGCTATGTGAGTGGAATCGCAATGTCCGACATTGTCGCCGACCTGCTGCGCCTTAGCGAAGATCCGAATGCCGATCCGAGGACCAGGCGCCGCCAAACCATGGAGCGGCTGGTGCAGACGCTGCTCACCATGGCTGATGCCCAAACGGGATCGGAAGATCCGCAGCATCGCCATTCCATCATTCATTTGACGACGATCATCCGCGAGATGACGGGAAGGATCGCAGAGGCCGATGATGCGACGTTTTCGGCAATCGTCAGGGAGGCCGCGATGCTGATACGCAGCCTGCAGCGGCGCCAGGCCGATGCGGCCAGATTTACGGTGCACTGACGCATGATGGATATCCGGGAGCATAAGCTGGTGACGGTCCAGGGAAGCAAACTTTTGATGACCGGATCAAGAATGGCTCTGACGGACGAGCTCGTATCGCTGAGCCTTCGCCCCGCGATCGACGTCGGCCCCGAGCCACACCGAAAACCGCTGACCGAAGCGGAGGTGGAGATGCTCGCCAACCGGCTTCTGCAGGAGTCTACCGGCGCGCCGCTTTGGATCTTCGCTATGGATCATTGATATGGAAGCCGGACTTCGATGCCGTCGAATCGCAGCTTGGCGCAACAAGAGGCTGGCATCGCTCCTTCTGCCTGCAGATGACCCGCTGGCGGGGAACGCGGGCCCAGCCGGGTCTGATGATGGCACTCGACCGAGGTGGACGTTGCAACGGCATCGTCTTCAGGCTTGCCGATGATGATCGCCTTGGTCAGATTCGGCGGTTGATCCGCCGTGAAGTCGGCACGATCGAAGACGCTGCGACGGTTCGTTGGATCCCTGTCGCGACCGCACACGGGCTCATGCGCGCGCTGGTCTTTTGGGCTGGCCCGAAGGGCGAGCGCGTTTCCCGGAAATTGCCGCTGGAGACGGTGGCGCAGGTGCTTGCGAGAGCCTGCGGACACATGGGTTCCTGCGCGGAATATCTGTATCTGACGGTGAAACATCTGGAAGAACGTGGCATCCGGGACCGCAATTTATGGCGGCTTCAGAAGCTGGTCGCAGCCGAGCTCGTCGCCATACACGGGCTGAACGCGGCGGCAGGAAGCCACTGAATATGGCTCCCCTGTCGCCACCTTGGCTCATGTGGTCAGAGCTTGCCCTTCCAGGGCACAAGGAACGCCTCCAGAAACCGGATGGCGGCCGAGAAGGTGAACGCGCAGATCGCGATGATGCCGATGCCCACGAAGACGACGTCGGTCGCCAGGAACTGTGAGGCCGACATGATCATGAAACCGATCCCGCGCGTGGACGCGATCAATTCAGCCGCAACCAGCGTACCCCAGCCGACACCGAGTGCAATTCGAATGCCGGTGAGGATCTCGGGCAGGGCGGATGGCAGGACGATGTCCAGGAAGAGCTGTAGCCGGCTCGCGCCCAGCGAACGCGCGGCATTGACGCGCTCGATCGGGAGCGAACGAACGCCGGCCTGGGCTGAAAGGCAGATCGGTGCGAACATCGCAAGCACCAGCAGCGTGATTTTCGACGTCTCGCCAATGCCGAGCCAGATGATCATCAGCGGCAGGTAGGAGAGCGGTGGAAGCGGCCAGTAGAACTCGATCGGCGCGTCGAGCACCCCTTTTGCCCAGCGATTCAGGCCCATGAGCAATCCGAGCGGGATGCCGGCGGAGACGGCGATGAGGGCGGCAACCACGATGCGGAACAGGCTCGCAAAAACATGCTCGGACAGTGACGCTCCGGCGTAACCGTCGCGATAGATGGCGCCGATCTGTGTCAGCACCTCGTCAGGACGCGGCAGAAACAGGTGTGGAACGACACCGAGCGCAGAGACGACCCACCACAGCAGCAGTATGGCCAGCGCCGTGGCAATGCTGATGGCCACCGTCGATTTCTCGCCGGCTCCAAAGCCCGCCATTTTCACCAGCTTGACCTGATGGTCTTCTCTACCAGCCGCAATCGGCGGGGCCTGCACTATATCACTCATGCGGCGCTCCTGAGGTCTTCGGTGCTGTGGAGAATGGCGCGTATCTCCTCGCGCAGCTCGGCAAATTGCGGCGACGCCTTGATCGATCGGGC
The DNA here is from genome assembly GCF_001679785.1 of Rhizobium leguminosarum. Taxonomy (NCBI): domain Bacteria; kingdom Pseudomonadati; phylum Pseudomonadota; class Alphaproteobacteria; order Hyphomicrobiales; family Rhizobiaceae; genus Rhizobium; species Rhizobium leguminosarum. The sequence continues at coordinate 101,373 of NZ_CP016291.1, read as the reverse complement.
GTCGCCGGTTTCGGCGAAGCGGCGAACGAAATCCGGATCGAAGCGTGCCACGACGCGCCCCGGTCGAGGTGACATGACCAGGACCTGCTTGCCCAGGAACAAGGCCTCTTCGATCGAGTGCGTGATGAAGAAGACCTTCTTTGCCGTCTTATCCCAGATGGAAACCAGCAGTTCCTGCATCTGCTCGCGCGTCAGGCTGTCGAGTGCGCCGAACGGCTCGTCCATCAGCAGGATGTCGGGATTTGTCGCCAGAGCCCGTGCGATGCCGACCCGCTGGCGCATGCCGCCCGACAGCTCGTAGGGAAAAGCGCCGGCGAATTCGTCGAGGCCGACGAGCCGGAGCAGCTCCAGGGCGCGCGCTTCTCGCTCCTTGCGCTTGACCCCGGCGAATTTCAAACCGAGCGCGACATTGTCGACAACGGATTTCCAGGGCAGCAGCGAGTCTTTCTGAAAAACGACGCCGCGGTCCGCGCCGGGTTGTTCGACCGCGCGGCCATCGAGCGTGATCCGGCCATCCGAAAGCGGAAGGAAACCGGCAATCGCGTTGAGAAGGGTTGATTTGCCGCATCCTGACGCGCCGAGTGCGACGACGAAGCCCCGTTCGGGAATATCGAAGGAAACGCGATCGAGCGCGTGAACGGTCCGTCCGTCGCGGGCTGCGAAGTAAACGCTGGCGTGATCGACTTTAAGCATGTTGCCGCTCGCAAGTTCGACGCCGGCACAGCGACTGCGCCGGCGTCAGGGAGGATCAGTTGCTGACGCCGGTGAGGGCATCTGCGGTTACGAAGGCGCCGTAATTCGCCAGCACGTCGGAAACCTTGCCCTGTCCCTTCAGAAACGACGCCGTGTCCTTGAGGATCTTACCGGCGCCCGCCTTTTCGCCGCCGCCGAGCCAGGCGTCCGATGCCTGAACCTCGGGTGTCAGCAGCGTCAGGTTCTTCAAGGCCGAGGCCTGCTGGTCGGGTGTTCCGCCGAGAAGTTTGGCGAGCGACTTGGCGTTGTCGCTGTCGGGACCCCAGGCGGATTTGTCCGCTGCGAAGGATGCGTAATATTTGGTGATGACCGAGGCGAAGCCCTTCAGAAATTCCGGGTTGTCGGCGGCAAACGTCGAGGTTGCGACCCAGGCCGAGAAGGTCGGCGCACCTTTGTCCGCCACGTCCTTGGAGGTCACCAGAACCTTGCCGTTCTTTTTCAGTTCGGTGAGCGCCGGATCCCAGACGAAGCCGCCATCGATGTCGCCGCGGTTATAGCTCGCGACGATCTCAGGCTGAGGGATTGCGAAGACCTGGACGTCTTTTTCGGTCAGGCCCAGCGATTTGATCAGTGCCAGCAGCTGATAGTGGTCCGTGGACACCGGCGCAGCGGCAAGCTTCTTGCCCTTCAGATCATTCAGGCTTTCGATACCGGAGCCGTTACGGACGACGAGAGCCTCGTCGATACCCGAGATGGAGGCGAGGTAAAAGGCCTTGACCTCGAGCCCGCGTGACACTGCTGCCGCAAACGGGCTGGAGCCGACATAGCCCACCTGGACATCGCCGGAGGCAATCGCCGCAAAGATTTCGGCGCCCGAATTGAACCTGCGAAAGTCGATCTCGTATCCTGTCTCCTTGGCGAATTCGCCATTGGCGATCGCCACGGAGGACGGCAAGGCATCGGTTTGATAGGCGACGACGACCTTCTTGTCCGCCGCCTCAGTAACGACAGCCGTTGCAAGAGTGCCGACGCCGACGGCGATCGCGGCAACCAAATTCCTGAAATTCATCTTGAGCCCCTTTGTTCAGGGCCGCATGGCCCTTGATCTCACCCTCAAAAGCGTAATGGTTGGGAAGGGGCTAGCGGGAGAAATAACAAACTATTTTTATAGACTATAGAGATAATTGTTTCGTGATTCTGCCGCTCGTGCGATCCGCAAGGACCGGTGAGCGACACGGGGCTTGAATGACGAAATGTCTCAATGACGTTCTGAGCTTCAGGGAGAATGCATTTGACATATGATGTTATCGTGGTCGGTTCCGGTTTTTCGGCGATAGCGGTTACCTGCAATCTCATCGAGCAGCTTCCCGCTTCGGCGAAGGTCGCGGTCGTCGGCGACGATCCCGGCTTTGGCCGCGGGACGGCGTACCGGACGGAGCTCTATCTCCATCGCCTCAATGTTCCCGCCGGCCGCATGAGCCTGTTGCCGCATCAACCCGACGACTTTGTCGACTGGCTGAAAAGCCATGGACGCCCGTTGCAGGCCGGCGATTTCGCCTCGCGCAGCGATTACGGTCTTTATGTCCGCGATACGCTTGCACGGCTGCTTCGAAAGCGGGATGGCCGTTGCCGGGTCGATTTCATCAAGGCCAAGGCGGCGGGATGCGTGGAACGGTATAGCAGCACGCTTGTCAAAGCTGATTAGATGCGCGACGCTGTCAGCCGGTTAGAAACGCGACACTTGCGCTTCGGATTAGCCGCCGATCCGACCGGCTGGACCGGGTTGCAAGGGAGGAGCGGGGGCGGGTGAGGAACACCCTTCGGCTTTAGCTTTGAGACTATGAGTGCAGGCGATCATTCCGCGGCCTCCATGCGCGCCAGCGCCTTCTGCCTTTTTGCGATGACCTCCGGATCATTCATGAAGTCCGTCCGCCGGCCAGGCTTGCGGCCACGCTTCTGATAACCATTGCCCTGGCTGCCATCGGGAATACCGAACATATGATCCGTCTGGCCGGTGCGGCGAGGGCCGCTCTTACTGCGCTGCTGTTCCCGCCCAGCCTGCAGCTCGGCGACGACGGAAAGCATGTCGTCGAGACGCTTGTTCTCGACAACCTCTGCCCGGTGGACCGACCGCAATGTATCGAAGGTTCTGTAGGGCAGGGTGAAGCTCTCGTGCATGATCTCGAGGCGGCCGTCCGGGTAGTCGCAGACAACGACCTTCTTTCCCGCCAGCCCTCTGGCCCGCTCCGTCGGATCGAGAATGAACAAGACCTTGTCGTAACGGAGCGTCAGGGACTGCGACAGTGTGCGGACTTCCTTGCGGCACATGGCGCCATCGAGATTCTCATGCGCGGCAAGCGGCCGGTGCATGTCCTTCGGATTGCGTGGCGGTTTGCCAAAACGGGAATTGAAATCCGCAATGAATTCTGATGCATAGCCGTTGGCCGCCTCGATCGTATCGATGCCGCGAAGCCGCATCTCCTTGACCAGCCGGTCCTGCAGCGTCTGGTTGGCGCGTTCCACACGGCCCTTTGCCTGCGGAGTATTGGCGCAGATGATGTCGATGTTCAGCTCATAAAGCGCACGACCAAACTGCGTCAGGCCGCTCGTGCGGTCTTTCTCCGACGCATGGGTCGAACGAAAGACACCATGCTTGTCGCTGTAGAAGGCCAGAGGTTTACCCCATTGCTGCAGATAAGCCTTTGTCGCATGCAGGTAGTCGAACGTGTTCTCTGACCCAGCGAACCGCAGATGCAGCAACTTGCCGGTGGCGTCATCGATATAGACAAGCAGGGCGCATTTGGGACCACGGTTCTCAAACCACCAGTGATGCGATCCATCGATCTGCACGAGTTCGCCGAAACAGTCGCGCCGGCCGCGCGGCTGGAAAACCCGCTGCTTACGCTCACGCCGCGAGATCCAGATGCCGGCCTCGGTCATCCATTGCCGCAGCGTCTCCTTGGCGACCGAGATCTGATGCAGTTCCATCAGCTTCTCGCGCGCCAGCGTCGGACCGAAATCCAGATAGCGCTCCCGGATCAGATCCAGCGCCGCATTGCGAAACTCCTCGCTGTGGCGCCGGTTGCTCGGCTGTGATCGCTTCTTGGAAACAAGGCCGGCTGGACCATTCCGGTCATAAGCCTGCAGCAGCCGATGGACCTGACTTCGACTGAGGTCGAGCAGTTCGGCGGCCTGGACGACGCTCAGGCGCTCGTCACGAATCTTCTGGATAACTTCGAGGCGATGCAATTCTTTCTGCGACATGGTGATCATAAAGGACATGACGACTCCGACCGCTCATGGTCTCGACCAGGCTGAAGATCGTCATCCTTGCTCCCGACGTTGGCATTGACCAGTGCGTAGAGAGGCGAGACTGTCGCATCTCTAACTGGCCCAACTGTCGCATTACTAAATAGCCGCTACAACGCTGGCCTTCCATCTCGGCAACGGCGACGAAATTGCCGGCAGGAACGTGGTGCTCTGCCTCGGCGTCGGGAACGCGACCCTTCCGGTCGCTCCAGACGAGGTCCCGGCATCGCTGCGACCACGGATCATCGAAAACCCTTGGCGGCTTTCGTGGCTGAGGCGTGTCGCACCACCCGATACGGTGTGTATCCTCGGATCCGGCCTGACGATGATCGATCAGGTCCTCGCGCTTCGCGCCCACGGCCACCGCGGCAGGATTGATGTGCTTTCTCGGCGCGGGCTCGCACCGCTCGGACATGCGCGGAAGCCGCCGGCGCCTCTGCCGATCGACGTCGAGAGGCTTCCGGAGACGATCAGCGGCATATTGAAGACCCTGCGGGCGAAGAGCAGGACGGTTGCCGATTGGCGAGCCGTGATGGACGGTCTGAGGCCTGCAACGCAGGCTCTCTGGCAACGGCTTTCGGGCGAGGAACGTGCACGATTCCTCAGGCATGCGCTTCCTTGGTGGAACATCCACCGTCACCGGGTCGCGCCCGACGTATTCGACAGGTTTGAGAAGCTGGTCTTAGACGGAACCGTTCGTTTCCACGCGGGCTTCCTGAAATCGCTCAGGGCCGGGGAAGGCCGGCTCGTTGCCGGCTACAGGGTCAGAGCGGCGCGCGAGATCACCGAGATCAGGGCGGACTGGCTCGTCAACTGCACGGGAATGGAGCGGGCCGGGATCAGTCATTCACCGCTTTTGAAGGAAATGAACCGCTTTGAGTTGATCGCCCCCGATCCTCTTGGCCTCGGGATCCAGGTGGATGCCGCGTCCGAGGTGATAGCCCCTTCCCGGATTTCGCCTGCCCGACTGTTTGCAGTCGGTGCCCTGACGGCGGGGCAATTCTGGGAGATCACCGCCGTTCCGGATATCCGGGTGCAGGCCAAGAGCGTGGCCGAGGAGATTGCTTCAAAAGGCTAGCTCCCGATGTGTCGGCAGCAGATCAAAGTGCTGCAGCGTCTCTTGCGCGCCTGAAAAGACGGGCGGCGCGATAGGTCGGCACAGCGCTTGTTGAATTGCCAGCCGCCGCCAGCTACAGTATCTGGTACGCCATAATACGATTCTTGCATTCGGCTGCCGATTTAGAAGTTGAGCGTGCAAAGTCCAACACTGAGGTAGACAATGAGCGGTGCTCTGAAGGACGCAATTCGAGTGGAGCGTCCTGCAAAGACCTTGCGGGAACTGGCGCTCGACAAGGTCCGCGAAGCCATCGTCAACGGATACTTCCGTCCCGGAGATCGCCTTGTCGAGCGTGACCTTTGCGCGCAGCTCGGTGTCAGCCGAACAGTCGTGCGCGAGGTTCTGAGGCATTTGGAATCGGAAGGGCTTGTCGCCAATCTGCCGAACAAAGGGCCGATCGTCGCGCAACTCGACATCGAGGAAGCCAAACAGATCTATGAGATCCGTGGCGCGCTGGAAGGCATGGCGGCGCGGCTATGCGCTGAGCGCCGCAGCCCGGAGATCGTCGCTGCGCTGGAGGAATCTCTGGCCGGGATCCGCAACAGTTACCGCGACAACGATATGGCGGCTGTGCTGACGAACACCTCCTCTTTCTATCATACGCTGTTCACGATGGTTGACAGGAACGTTGCCTGGGGTGTCGTCAATCTTCTCACCGTGCGCATAAACCACCTGCGCTCGATGACGATCAAGACGGAGAGGCGTGGCATCGAAGGGCCGCTGCAGATGTCGAAGATCGTGGACGCCATCCGCCGCGGCGACGGCGAGGGGGCTTACCGGGCGGCGATGGATCACGTCGCCGCCGCAAGCGCGATCGCCGAAGCGGTGCTGTCCGCCAAGAAACCTGCCGAATAGGCACGAGCGGCCTCCTGCCGCTTCTCTGCAAGCCCTGGCAAAGCGCTCATCTCAGCTGTCGATATCACTCCATTCGCGATGATGTTCCGCGCAATTCAGCGGAATCCATACTCCGCGCTTGACACCCAACTTTGTCCAATGTGATGGTATGCCATATTAAATAATATATAAGGCGGTACCGTGAACTGGGATGACCGTGATTTCTGGACTCGGCCTGCCGCCGCGGGGCGCCGCCATGTCGTTTGTCAGCTGACAACGCGCTGAAGGGAAGAAAGCGCTGCCCGGAGAGTCGAGAGTGCGCGCGCCAAATTTAAAATCACCGCCTCGGCCTGAACTATGTCCTCTCAGGAACCAACTTGACACTCATATATTATGGTATACCATAATACGATACTGAGAAATGAGGTGCTCGATGGCCATTCAAATTCGCAAGACGGGACTGCAGATCGAAACGACGCTGATCGAAGGCGGCAAGGCCGCGGCGGTTCCGCTGAAGCTGTTTACCGCCTTCGCGGTCGTGAAGAATCCCTGGGCCGGTCGCGGCTTCGTCGACGACCTCAAGCCCGAAATTCACGCAGGCGCTCCGGTGCTCGGCGAGTTGCTGACCAAGATGATCATCGATGCGGTCGGGTCCGGCGAGGCCGTCGAAGGCTATGGAAAGTCCGCTGTCGTCGGCCTGGACGGTGAGATCGAACACGGGTCCGCGCTCATCCACACGCTGCGTTTCGGCAATTTTTATCGCCAGGCCGTCGGCGCCAAGTCCTATCTCGCCTTCTGCAATACGCGCGGTCCGGCCAATGCACCGATCATGATCCCGCTGATGGACAAGAACGATGAAGGCCGCCGCTCGCACTACCTGACCATCCAGACGTCGATCCCCGACGCGCCTGCTGCCGACGAGGTCGTCGTGGCTCTTGGTGCTTCGATAGGCGGGCGCCCGCATCACCGCATCGGCGACCGCTACCAGGATCTGAAAGACCTGGGGCAGGACGTTGCCAATCCTGCGGGCGTTTGAAGGAGCGGCTCTGAGATGCTGACAGCCGGATCGACCACACGCACCGCTGCAGCAACAAACGCCGCCGGTGCCTTGCCCCGAAAGAAGACGGCAAGCGGAACGACCTATCATGAGGCCGGCAGCGGTGAGCCGCTGGTTCTCATTCACGGCGTCGGCATGCGGCTTGAGGCTTGGGCTCCGCAGATCGCATTCCTGTCTGCAGGCCATCGCGTCATCGCTGTCGACATGCCGGGACATGGGGAGAGCGCAAAGCTGCCGGCGGGCAGTCGGCTCGAAGAGTTCGTCGCCTGGTTCGGACGCTTTCTCGATGAGATGGCAATCGACACGGCAAATGTTGCCGGGCACTCGATGGGCGCACTGATTTCGGGAGGGGCAGCCGCGACCTTTGGCGAGCGTATCAGCCGTGTCGCTTACCTCAACGGCGTCTACAGGCGTGACCTCGAAGCAAAGGACGCCGTGCTTGCGCGCGCCGCGGCCATTCCGGTATCGGGCGTCGACAAGGAAGGTCCGCTGGCCCGCTGGTTCGGCGAGGATGCGGACAGCGTGACTGCGCGTGAATTGACGCGGAAATGGTTAAACCTCGTTGATCCCCAGGGATATGCCGTCGCTTACGCCGCTTTCGCTGGAGGAGACGAGACCTATGCTGACGGCTGGAAAGACGTGGCTGGCCCGGTCCTTTTTCTGACGGGGTCCGATGATCCGAATTCAACGCCCTTGATGGCAAGGCAAATGGCAGAGCTTGCGCCGCGGGGCTACGCCCGCATCGTCGAAGGTCATCGCCATATGGTGAACTTGACCGCGCCTGATATCGTCAATTCGCTGCTCGCTGAGTGGCTGTCGTTCGGGGAGGATGAACGATGACAATCCAGACTGTCGACCCAAGAGCGCTGCGAGATGCATTCGGGGCTTTTCCGACCGGGGTGACTGTCGTCACCGCCTGCGACGGGGAAGGACATCCGATCGGCTTCACGGCGAACTCCTTCACCTCGGTCTCGCTCAATCCACCGCTTCTCCTCGTCTGCCTTGCCAAGACGTCGCGCAATTTCGCCACCATGACCGGAGCGCAGCACTTTGCGATCAACGTGCTTTCGGAAACGCAGAAAGACGTGTCGAACACTTTTGCGCGCCCGGTCGAGGACAGGTTTGCGGCGGTCGAATGGGCGAAGGGATCGGCAGGCTGCCCGATATTCACGAACGTGGCGGCCTGGTTCGAATGCGCCATGGAAGAGGTTATCGAGGCCGGCGACCACGTCATCTTGATGGGACGCATCGAAGCTTTCGACAATAGTGGCCGCAACGGTCTCGGTTATGCGCGTGGCGGCTATTTCACGCCGACGCTCGCAAGTAAGGCAGTGTCCGCGGCAAGCGAAGGCAATATGGAGCTTGCAGCCGTTGTCGAACGTCGCGGGGAAGTTCTGCTGCTCGGTGAGGATGTGCTCTCCCTGCCCAGTGTCGACGCCCATGACGGCAGTCCGACCGAGACGCTGCAAAAATACCTGGAAACATCAACCGGGTTGAAAGTCAGTATCGGCTTTCTCTATTCGGTTTATGAGGGCAAGAGCGACGGCAAGCAGCACATCGTCTATCACGCCGTTGCCGGAGAGGGCGAGCCTGCCGGCGGCAGGTTCCTGAAGCCTGACGCACTGGTTGCGGCAAAATTCAAGACCAGTTCGACCGCCGATATTATCAGCCGTTTTGCGATGGAAAGCTCGATCGGCAATTTCGGCGTCTATTTCGGCGACGAGACCGGCGGCACTGTTCACCCAATTCCTGCCAAGGACGCAAAAGCATGAAGTTCTCCCTCTTCGTCCATATGGAACGGCTCGACGCCAGCCAAAGCCACAAGAGCCTCTACGAGGAATTCGTCGCGCTCTGCGAGATCGCCGACAAGGGCGGCATGCATGCAATCTGGACGGGCGAGCACCATGGCATGGATTTCACCATTGCGCCCAACCCTTTCGTGACCATTGCCGATCTGGCGCGCCGCACATCGCGAGCACGGCTTGGAACGGGAACGGTGATCGCTCCCTTCTGGCATCCGATCAAGCTTGCCGGAGAGGCCGCCATGGCCGACATCATCTGCGACGGAAGGCTGGATATCGGTATCGCACGCGGAGCCTATTCCTTCGAGTACGAACGTCTGCTGCCCGGCCTCGATGCCTGGGGTGCCGGCCAGCGCATGCGCGAACTCATCCCGGCAGTCAAAGGCATATGGGCCGGCGACTACGCCCATGACGGGGAATTCTTCAAGTTTCCGTCGACCACGTCGGCGCCGAAACCGCTGCAGCAGCCGAACCCGCCCATATGGGTTGCGGCGCGCGATCCGAACTCGCATGAATTTGCCGTCGCCAACGGCTGCAACGTTCAGGTCACGCCGCTCTGGCAGGGCGACGACGAGGTTCAGTCATTGATGGAGCGCTTCAACGACGCCTGCGCCAAGAATCCCGAGATCGAGCGGCCCAAGATCATGTTGCTGCGCCATACCTATGTCGGCTCGTCGGAGGACGATGTCGCCCAGGCCGCCCATGAACTGAGTACCTATTACAATTATTTCTTCGCCTGGTTCAAGAATGAGAAGCCGGTTACCCAGGGTCTGATCGAACGGATCCCGGACGAACAGATCAGAGCGAACGCGATGCTGTCGGACCAGGTCATGCGGACCAACAACGTCGTTGGCGACGCTGAGACCGTCATCGCCCGGCTCAAGGCGTATGAAGCGCTTGGTTATGACGAATATTCCTTCTGGATCGACACCGGCATGAGCTTCGAGCGCAAGAAGGCGTCGCTCGAGCGCTTCATCACCGAGGTCATGCCGGCATTGCAGGAGTAAGACCATGCGACGTTTCCAGCACTATATCGACGGCGAATTTTCAGATGGCGAGGCCAGCTATCCGAGCATCGATCCAGCCTTCGGCGCGGTCTGGGCTGAGATGCCCGAAGCGCGCGAGGGCGATGTCGATCGGGCTGTCAACGCGGCCGACAAGGCGCTTTACGAAGGTGCCTGGCCGAAAATGACGGCCACCCAACGCGGCAAGCTGCTTTACAAGCTGGCCGATCTGGTTGCCGCCAACGCGCAGATCCTCGCAGAACTGGAGACGCGCGACACCGGCAAGATCATCCGCGAGACATCGGCGCAGATCGCTTATGTCGCCGAATACTATCACTACTATGCCGGCATCGCCGACAAGATCGAAGGCGCCTACCTGCCGATCGACAAGCCTGACATGGATGTCTGGCTTCGCCGCGAACCGATCGGCGTCGTTGCGATGGTCGTGCCGTGGAACAGCCAGCTCTTCCTGTCCGCGGTGAAGATTGGCCCGGCGCTGGCGGCCGGCTGCACGATGGTGGTCAAGGCCTCGGAAGACGGGCCGGCGCCGCTTCTCGAATTTGCACGGCTCGTGCACGAGGCAGGTTTTCCCGCCGGTGTCGTCAACATCATCACCGGTTTCGGCGCCTCCTGCGGCGCCGCTCTCGGCCGGCACCCGAAGGTCGCGCACGTCGCTTTTACCGGCGGCCCTGAAACCGCCCGGCATGTCGTTCGCAACTCGGCCGAAAACCTCGCCTCCACCTCGCTTGAACTTGGCGGCAAGTCGCCATTCATCGTCTTTGCCGATGCGGACCTCGAGAGCGCCGCCAATGCCCAGGTCGCGGGCATCTTCGCCGCGACAGGGCAAAGCTGCGTTGCCGGATCGCGCCTCATCGTCGAACGCAGCATCAAGGATAAATTCGTCGCCCTGCTGCGGGATAAGGCGGAGGCGATCCGGATCGGCGCGCCGCTCGATATGGCGACCGAAGTCGGCCCGCTTGCCACCAAGCGCCAGCAGGACAATATCGGCGCCCTCATTGCCAAGTCGATCGAAAGCGGCGCCCGCCTTGTCACGGGAGGGCGCAAGATCGACGGCGATGGCTATTATTTCCCACCGACGATTCTCGACTGCGACGATGTCGCCTCGCCGTCGCTGATCGAGGAATTCTTCGGGCCGGTCCTGTCCGTCGTGTCGTTCGAGACGGAGGCCGAGGCGTTGCGGCTCGCCAACGATACCCGTTATGGCCTGGCTTCCGGCGTCTTCACCCAGAACCTCACCCGGGCGCATCGGCTGATGAAGGGGCTGCGAGCCGGGATCGTCTGGGTCAACACCTACCGCGTGGTCTCGCCGATCGCGCCGTTCGGCGGTTTCGGCCTGTCGGGCCATGGCAGGGAAGGCGGCATGGCCGCGGCTCTCGACTATACCCGCACCAAGACGATCTGGCTCAGGACATCGGACGATCCGATCCCCGATCCCTTCGTGATGAGGTAGCGCCGATGTTTTACGAGATCCGCACCTACCGGCTGAAGAACGGCACGATCCCGCAATATCTCAAGGTCGTCGAGGAAGAGGGGATCGAGATCCAGAAGAGCCATCTCGGCACGCTCGTCGGTTATTTCTTTTCGGAGATAGGGACGATCAACGAGATCGTTCACATCTGGGCCTTTGCGAGCCTGGACGACCGGGAGGCGAGGCGCCAGAGGCTTCTGGCCGATCCCCGGTGGCAGGCCTTCCTGCCCAAGATCCGCGATCTCATCGAGGTGGCGGAGAACAAGATTATGAAGCCAGCTAACTTTTCTCCCAGGAGCGAGGCGCACTGACGGCATAAGGCATACCCGTAGGACAAACCAGAACAAGGATAAGGGAACATGAAAACAACATTTGCTTTCGCGGCGGTTGCCGCATTCGTGGCTGTGTCCGTACCGGCGCACGCCGACAACATGGTCTTTTCGAGCTGGGGAGGAACGACCCAGGACGCGCAGAAGGCCGCATGGGCCAGCCCGTTCACGGAGAAGACCGGTATCACCGTCGTACAGGACGGGCCGACGGATTACGGCAAGCTCAAGGCGATGGTCGAGGCTGGCCAGGTCACCTGGGACGTGGTCGACGTCGAAGGCGACTATGCCGCCCAGGCCGGCAAGAATGGCCAGCTCGAGAAACTCGATTTCTCCGTCATCGACAAATCCAAGCTCGATCCGCGCTTCGTGACCGATTATTCGGTCGGCAGTTTCTATTATTCCTTCGTGATCGGCTGCAATGCCGATGCCGTCAGCGCCTGCCCGAAGACCTGGGCGGATCTGTTCGACACGACGAAGTTTCCGGGAAAGCGCACATTCTACAAGTGGTCGGCTCCCGGCGTGATCGAAGCGGCGCTGCTTGCCGACGGCGTGGCTGCCGACAAGCTCTATCCGCTTGATCTCGACCGCGCCTTCAAGAAGCTCGATACGATCAAATCGGATATCGTCTGGTGGTCGGGCGGCGCACAGTCGCAGCAGCTTCTGGCATCCGCCGAGGCTCCCTTCGGCAGCATTTGGAATGGCCGCATGACCGCGCTTGCGGCGAGCGGTATCAAGACCGAGACCTCATGGGAACAGAACATCACCGCTGCGGATTCGCTCGTCGTGCCGAAGGGTTCGCCGAACGTGGAAGCCGCGATGAAGTTCATTGCAATGGCGACCTCGGCGGAACCGCAGGCCGCCCTTGCAAAAGCCACCGGATATGCGCCAATCAACGTTGACTCGGCCAAGCTGATGGATCCGGAGACGGCCAAGACCCTGCCGGATCAGCAGACGGCCAGCCAGGTGAATGCCGACATGAACTACTGGGCGGACAATCGCGATGCCATCGGCGAGAAGTGGTACGCCTGGCAGGCGAAATAGCCTGAAACGGCAGATGAACGGGCACGGCGAATGTTCGCCGTGACTCCCGCAGCGTCGGTGCCCATTGTTGGACCTCGGCGCCTGCGGAAATTGACGGGTGGGAAGGACTGTCATGTCGACATTTAGCGATGCCTCCGGCGCAATTGCGCCCCTGCCAAAGGCGCGCAGGGCAACAGGGTTTGGCGGGGTCCTTCCGGCTCTCGCCTTCGTGGCGATCTTTTTCATCGCGCCGGTGGCGGTGCTCTTGTTGCGAAGCGTGCTGGAACCGGTGCCGGGCCTTGGAAACTATGCACAGCTGATCGGGTCCGCGACCTATCTCAAGATTTTCGCCAACACCTTCATCGTCTCAGGTCTCGTCACAGTGATTTCGCTGCTGATCGGATTTCCCGTTGCCTGGGCACTGGCAATCATGCCCGGGCGCCTGACCTCGGTGATCTTTGCAATCCTGCTCCTGTCGATGTGGACCAACCTGCTGGCCCGCACCTATGCCTGGATGGTGCTGCTGCAACGGACGGGGCTCATTAACAAGATGCTGATCGGAATGGGGCTGATCGACAAACCTTTGGCACTGGTCAACAACCTGACCGGGGTGACGATCGGCATGACCTATATCATGCTGCCCTTCATCATCCTGCCGCTCTACGGCGTGATCAGGAAGATCGATCCCTCGACCCTGCAGGCGGCAGCACTTTGCGGCGCCAACCGGTGGCAGTGCCTGACCCGTGTCCTGCTGCCCTTGGCCATGCCTGGCATGGCGGCCGGTGCCCTCATGGTCTTCGTCATGTCCCTTGGTTATTTCGTCACGCCGTCGCTTCTCGGCGGCACCGCGAACATGATGCTCGCGGAGTTGATCGCGCAGTTCGTGCAGTCGCTGGTCAACTGGGGAATGGGAGGTGCCGCGGCGCTGGTGCTCCTCGTGGTGACCCTGTCGCTTTATGCCGTGCAGCTGCGCTTCGTCGGCAACCAGAACCCGGGAGGGCGTTGACATGTTGCTCAATTTCGATCGCCTCGGCTGGTGGAAATATATCCTGCTGGCGATCACGCTTCTGACCGCCGCCTTTCTGCTGCTGCCGATCGTCTTTATCGCCGCGCTCTCCTTCGGCTCCTCGCAGTGGCTGATCTTTCCGCCGCCCGGCTGGACGTTTCAATGGTACAGCGAGCTCTTTGCCGATCCGCGCTGGCTGGAATCGGCTTGGACGAGCTTCAAGATCGCGGTCATCGTGACGATCCTGTCGGTGCTGCTCGGGCTCGTGACCTCCTTCGGACTGGTGCGCGGTTCGTTCCTGTTCCGCGATGCGCTGAAAGCGCTGTTTCTGACGCCGATGATCCTTCCTGTCGTGGTTCTTGCGGTCGCCCTCTATGCCTTTTTCCTGAGGATCGGCCTCGGCGGCACGTTGGCGGGCTTTGTCATTTCGCACCTCGTTCTCGCGCTGCCCTTCTCGATCCTCTCCATCTCAAGTGCGCTGGAGGGCTTCGACAAGTCGATCGAGGATGCGGCGGTTCTTTGCGGCGCCTCGCCTCTGGAAGCAAAGATCAGGGTCACCCTGCCGGCGATCAGCCATGGGCTGTTTTCGGCTGCCGTCTTCTCGTTCCTGACATCCTGGGATGAGGTGGTGGTGGCGATCTTCATGTCCAGCCCGACCCTGCAGACGCTGCCCGTCAAGGTATGGGCGACACTGCGGCAGGACCTGACGCCCGTTGTCGCCGCGGCGTCGACCCTTCTCATCCTTTTGACGATCCTCTTGATGGCGCTGGTTGCCGTCGTGCGTAAGGTACTGAAACAATGAAAGAACCATTCCTTGAGATCCGCGGAATACGAAAGGAATACGGCCCTGTCGTCGCCGTTCACGACGTCAATCTCGATGTTCGGCGCGGGGAGTTCCTGACCTTTCTCGGACCGTCCGGATCCGGGAAAAGCACGACGCTCTACATCCTGGCCGGCTTTGAAACGCCGACGAGAGGCGACATCACGCTGGAGGGCAAGACCCTACTCGACACGCCGTCGCACAAGCGCAACATCGGTATGGTGTTCCAGCGCTACACCCTGTTTCCGCACCTGACGGTGGGCGAAAACATCGCATTCCCGCTGAAGGTCAGGCGCAAGTCCAAGGCCGATGTCGACAGCAAGGTGAAGGAGATGCTGCGGCTCGTCAGGCTCGAAGGCTTCGAGGATCGCAAGCCTGCGCAAATGTCCGGCGGTCAGCAGCAGCGCGTCGCCCTTGCCAGAGCCCTTGCCTATGATCCGCCGGTGCTTCTGATGGACGAGCCGCTGTCGGCGCTCGACAAGAAGCTGCGCGAGGAAATCCAGCATGAGATACGCCGGATCCATCAGCAGACCGAGGTGACGATCCTCTATGTCACGCACGACCAGGAGGAAGCGCTGCGGCTCTCCGACCGCATCGCCGTCTTTTCCAAGGGTGTCATCGATCAGATCGGGACAGGCCCGGAACTCTACGCCAATCCGCGGACCCGCTTCGTTGCCGAATTCATCGGCGACAGCGACTTCATTTCATGCGACCTGCTGTCATCTTCCGATGGACAGGCCACCATTTCGCTTGGCGGCGGGAGCGTCTTCAATCATATTCCGGTGCATGGAAAAGGAACCTCCGGGACGAGGGCAGCCCTGATGCTGAGGCCGGAGCGCATTCGGTTGTCGCGAAACCAGGCAGCCGGAGCGGGTCTTGCCGCAACGGTCAGCGACATTACCTTCCTCGGCAACAATATTCACGTCTCGACCGAGACGGCGACAGGCGAGGCGCTGGCGGTTCGCCTGCCGTTCGGTCATGAGGCTATCGCCGGGCTCAGCCGTGGCGATATAGTCCATCTGAATTTCGATCCCGGTGCCGCTCACGTATTCTGTTGAAAGTTGTCATATGAAGCTCAATGATCCCTCGCTGTTCCGGCAGGCATGCCCCATCGCCGATCGCTGGATCGAACCGGAAGGCCGCAAGGCGGCGACGGTCCGCAATCCGGCGACAGGCGAGCCGCTGGGGGTGGTCCCTGACCTCGGTGCTGCGGAAACGGAAGATGCCATCCGCGCCGCAGTCATCGCCCAGAAGCTTTGGGCGAAGAAGACCGCCGGGGAGCGCGCCGCCGTTCTGAAGGCTTGGCACCGGCTGATGATCGAAAACCGCGACGATCTGGCGATGATCCTGACGCTGGAGCAGGGAAAACCCCTGGCCGAGGCCAAAGGGGAGATCACCTATGGTGCGAGCTTCATCGAATGGTTCGCCGAAGAGGCGAGACGCATCAACGGTGAGGTCGTACCGGGACATCAGCCGGACAAGCGGATCCTCGTCCTGCGCCAGCCTGCAGGCGTGGTGGCGGCGATCACGCCCTGGAACTTTCCGAACGCGATGATCACCCGCAAGATCGGCCCCGCGCTTGCCGCCGGCTGTGCCGTGGTTCTCAAGCCGGCGCTGCAGACGCCATTCTCCGCCATTGCAATCGCCGTTCTCGCTGAGCGTGCCGGCCTGCCGCCGGGGCTTCTCAACATCGTCACGGGTGACGCAGCGGCAATTGGCGGGGCGCTGACGGCAAGCCGTGACGTTCGGGTTCTGACCTTCACCGGGTCCACCCGGACGGGCGAGCTGCTTTACCGGCAATGCGCGCCGACGATCAAAAAGCTCGGCCTCGAGCTTGGCGGCAATGCACCCTTCATCGTCTTCGACGACGCCGATCTCGACGCTGCGGTTGAAGGCGCCATCATCGCCAAATTCCGCAACAACGGCCAGACCTGCGTCTGCGCCAATCGGCTTTATGTCCAGGACGGCGTCTACGAAGCGTTTGCTGCCAAGCTCGCCAAAGCGGTTTCGGGTTTGAAGGTCGGCAACGGTCTCGACCGTGACGTCGTGCTTGGCCCGCTCATCGACGACAATGCCGTCGCCAAGGTCGAAAGCCATATCGGCGATGCCGTTTCAAAGGGTGCCGGGATCGTCTTAGGCGGCAAACGCCACGCGCTCGGCGGCCATTTCTTCGAGCCGACGATCCTGCGCGATGTTGCTACCGGCATGCAGGTGGCGCGTGAGGAAACTTTCGGGCCGCTTGCACCGCTGTTTCGCTTCCGCGACGAAGAGGACGTCATCGAACAGGCAAACGACACTGAGTTCGGGCTTGCTTCGTATTTTTACGCCCGCGATCTGTCGCGGGTATTTCGCGTGGCCGAAGCGCTCGAATATGGGATGGTCGGCGTCAATACCGGTCTCGTCTCCACGGCCGAGGCTCCGTTCGGCGGCGTGAAGATGTCGGGTCTCGGTCGCGAAGGGTCGAGGCACGGATTGGACGAATATACCGAACTTAAATATGTATGCCTGGGCGGCATTGCCTGAGCCGAGAATTCATCTCGCCAATTTTGCCGATGCGTTCCCGTTCATCGCCAACGCTCCGGCAGTGAAATTCAAACGCTAAAGTGCCGAATTTGCTTCGGTTTCGGCGAGACGATGGGCGATGCGATCGGCATTGGCCATGATCGTCATCGTGACATATTTGGAGGACAGATCCGGAAGGATCGAGCCGTCGACGATGTGAAGACCGGGATGGCGATTCAATTCGCCGTCCGAAGAGGAGCCAAACGGACCGGATGCGCCCATAGGTAAGGTGCCGGCAAAATGCGCGTCGATGCCCGGCTCCGCCAGCGATGCGCCTGGGAGCTGAATGAGACCCAACCGTTTCCATTCCCGGCGGAGCGTTTTTTTCAAGGCCTCGGCACGGATGTCGAAACCTTCGGCGAAGCCGCCGCGGATAGTCAGAGCTTTTTTTGTTGTCGCATCTCGACCGATGTAGCTCCGGCTTTGATTGCCGGGATAATAGATCGTCGCGACGAGGAGACTGCTGGCGATCATCTCGAACGCGGCGCGCCCGGCCTTTCGGCCGAGCGGCATCCTGTTGATGAAGCTCTGGGCCGGCAGGGATCCGACCTCATAGATCGCCCCCGTCACGTAATCGGATGCGCCGTCGCCGTAGCGCAGAGATAATCCGAGCTGCGCAAGGCTGTGGGTCGCCGTCGGTGAACGCAACAACCTTGCGGGGGAGAGCAGGGGAATGGCGAGCGTGGGACTGTTCAAAAGACGCAGTCCCTGTTCGTCAATCGGCAGGAGGTCCGCCAGCAGGGCGGCCGTTCCAAGAACTCCTGCGGCCAGAATTATTCTCGGCGCGGAGAAGAAGGATCCGTCGGCCGTTCCGACCGTCCAGCCCGCATTGCGTGTCAGTGAGACGGCCCGCATGTTGTCGAGCAAACGAAAATGCGGGGATTTGCGCAACGGAAGCAAATCCTGCCTGCTGTTATAGATCGCGCCGCTCGGGCAGCCATAGAGGCAGTCGCCGCGCAGATCGCATGCCGCCCGCCCGGATCTCGCGTCCGAAAGTATGGCATTGACGGCGGGAAAAAGCCGGAACGATTTATCAGCCGGCTTAGCGGCCTGGTGCCGATGCAGAACATGGGCCGCTGTCGCCCCAAGCGGCAGGACCGGCTCGCCGTTAGCGCCTGTCGTAACATCGGCATTCCTGCTGATGCCGATGCGCTTGGCGACATGCTCGTAGGATCTCTGCAAGGAGGCGATGTCTATCGGCCAATCCGCAATGTCCTCGGCATCGAGATAGCTGATTTGCGCTCCCCAAATGTTGGAGAGACCGCCGCGGGCAAGGCTGCCGATTGGGATGAAACCGTCGCCGGTTATACCGGATTGGTGTCGAAAAGGTTCGAGAATTCCTCGTGCCGCGGGAGTCTGCAATTTCGGCGAGCTTCCGTCGTCCGTTCGCAGCGATTCCAGATTGCTTCCCAGGACGCGGACACTGCGGCTTTCCTCCTGCGATCCGGCATCATCCCCGCTATCCAGCATCAGAACGCGGCGGCCGGCCGCTATGAGCGGCAACGCGGCTGAAACACCAGCAGGCCCGCTGCCGATGATGATGAAGTCGGCATCCGGCTCAGTCATCGATATCTCCCGGCTAAAAGCGCGCGGAGCGGAAAGAGCAGGACATCGCTGGAAATCGCCAGCATCGCGCCGAAAAATCCGGCCTTTTTGCCTGGGGTCCTTTCCGGTTCGCTTGCGAGGTCGGCCAAATAAAGGGCCTGCGCGAGGCGATGCCGAGTTCGATTGGCCGGCGGTTCAAAGAGGGCCAGCAGAGCAGGATTCCTGATCATTGCCGGGGAGAGACCGAGCGGTGCCAATCCCTCACGCCGCAGCCCTTCGCAAAGCCTCTGCAGTTGTATTTCCGTGGGCGCGATGCCTAGATATCGCAGCAGAGCCTGTGCCTCACATCGCGATTGCTCCTCGTGTGTCTGGCCGAATTCTCCGGCAAGCACCATCGCCGGGTCAGACAGGTTCAACTTCAGGAGCCTGAGGCTCTCGCTGCTCTCCATCGGTGCTGCGCCTGCAAGCCCGAGCACGCGCTCCGGATCGACCGTGGGAATCAACGGGAGAAGCTTCGTCACGCGGCAGGCGAGGAGTGCGGCGGTCAGGGGCACCGGTATGAAATGGAGGTTGCCATTACCCTGGGCACGGCGGAGAATTCTGAGCCAGGCGGCAAAGCTTATGGGATTTTCCTGCGCCAGCACAAATGTCTGCAGCGGCTGGTTTTCTCCGGTCGCCAACGCCAGCAGCCCTGCGGCGACTTCGTCGAGATGAATGGGCTGAACTTTTCGGCTGAGTCCGATCATCGGCAGGATTGGGCTGAGCGCCGCCAATTTCGCCATCAGGCCGTACATCGCTGTGCGGGGGCCGCCGTAAACGAGCCCTATTCGCGCAATTCTGACGATCGGTACCGCCTCGCTGGCAGCCAAATGCTCTTCGATCCTGAACTTGGTCCGGCCGTAGACATTGAGCGCTTCTCTTCTGGACGAGGTGGACGAGGCAAAAACGAAGCGCGGCACTCCGGCTGTCTTTGCCGCTTCGGCCAGCTTCAAGGTGCCTGATATATTGACGTTTTCTTCTTCGGCCGCCTCCGGCGGAGTAGCCCAGCAATGCGCGAGATGGACGAGCCCAACCGCTCCCTCCAGATCGGACGCGGCAGGCTCATCTCCAATGCGCCACTTGGCGCCGGGCCGGCGGCCCAGCTCGACCACGTCGAAACCGCGCTCACGCGCCATCGCGGCAAGTCTCGCACCGATATAGCCGGTCGATCCGGTGATGATGAGACGTGGTGCCATTCCCACTTTCTACTGTGCAAAGGCGATGCGCGCGCCGCTCCAGTCAAAACGAAACTCGATTTCCTTGAGCTGCGACAGCGCTTGCCGCACCTTTTCCTGACGATCTCTAGGGCAATAGAGAACGAGGAAGCCGCCTCCGCCTGCACCTGCAAGCTTGCCCCCGATAGCGCCGGCAGCACGCGCCGCCTCGTAAAACTCGTCGATCGCATTGTTGGTAATCTTCGAGGTCAGCGATCTTTTCATCATCCATCCGCGGTGCAGGGCTTCGCCGAACGCACTGAGATCTCCAGCCATCAGGATATCGCGCATTTCGTAGCTCAGCTGCACCATGCGCTCGACGGTCCGGAATTTTTCTTCGTCAGCCTCCATGGCCTGCACCTGCGTCGACAGCACCGAGCGCGTATCGCGCTGGCTCCCTGTGAAAAACAGCAGGATGTTGTTCTCGAGTTCCGCCATCTTTTCGGAACCGAGCACGACAGGCTGAACGTTGACGCCGCCGTTGGGATTGAATTCGATGAAGTTCAGGCCGCCATGAGCGGCCGCATATTGGTCCTGCTTGCCGATCGGCTCCTTCAGGATATCGATTTCGAGCCTGCAGGCTTCTTCCGCCAGCTGATCCTTCGAGGCAAAGCGCGACCTGTGGGCATAGAGCGCGTTGATCAGCGCCACGGAAAAGGAACTGGATGATCCCAACCCGGTTCCCGAGGGAATGTCGGCGACGGAAGCAACTTCGATGCCGGGCTCGATCCGATGCATCCGCAGGGCCTCGCGCAGCAGCGGATGGGCGATCTCTTCAAGCGTATCGGCGAGCTCGGTGCGCGTATATTTGAGATGATATTTGTTTTCATTGAAGTAGTTATGCACGATAATAAAGCTGTACTTGGCGATCGCGCAGGACAAGACCGCACCTGCTTGGCGGCGATAGTAGGACGCTATGTCCGAGCCGCCTCCGGCGAAGCTGACCCGAAAAGGTGCGGATGAAACGATCAAAGGATTGCCTCCTCGAGATTGATGACGATGTCGGCCGATGTCCGTTGTAGATCGATCCTCGGCCACTCCTCCTGAATTCGCGACGCCCAGAGCCCTTCGGCGTCCGCCGGCGTCAGGCCTTTCCAGGCGTAAAAATTGTGAAAGCGGTTCAGCAGCGTCTGCTGCGACGCTTCGACGAAGGCAGCCATGTCGACATCTTCACGGATCGACGCATGTCCGGCAAAAATGCCGTCCAGCAGAATGATCTCGGCATCACGCGCATCATAGATGGTCGTACCCGTATGTTGGCCACGACTTGCCGCGTCGTAGCCGGGCGCCTCGACCTGTCCGGATTGACGCAGCATTCTGACGATCTCAGGATAGAACTCGACCCTGTTGCGTTCTTCCGCGTTCATATCGGGCCGGCGGTGTTCGAGCGGCAGAATCCAACGGTCGAGCTCCAGCCTCGCCACCCTGCGCCCAGCTTCCGAGAGCATGCGCTGAACGGCATGCGCAAACGTACTTTTGCCGGAGCGGGAACGACCGCATATGCTGACGAGCAAAGGACCTGCCTCATTTGAAAGACGTGCATCTATCGCGCTGAAGAGAGCTTGCCCGATATCCTGGTAGCTGCACTGAAAGCGAACGGCGTCATAGACCGTGTCGAAGACAAGATCGGCACGCGGGATCTCTGTTTGCCCGGCTGGATAGCTCTTTTCATCCCGCAGGCCATAACCGGTGCGTACGCCATAGGCCCAGATGCCCGCCTTGCGGCCGGCACCTATGTCGCGCAGACTGTCTCCGATGATGATGGATTTGGTTTTTTCGATCGGCAATTCCGCCATGGCCTGGCGGATCATCAGATCTCCCGGTTTGCGGCAAGCGCAATCGATCTTCAGCGCCGGAACCTCGTTGGCGAATCCTTTTTCCGGATGGTGCGGGCAAAAATAGATACGGTCCAGGACGCCGCCATTTTCGGCAAGCTCGGCCTCCAGGCGACCAAGAACATGATCCAGGCCGGATTCATCGAGCAGGCCCTTGGCGACCTGCGGCCGGTTGGTGACGGCAACCGCAAGGAAGCCGGCCTCGCGGGCAAGCCGTACCGCTTCGCCGGCTCGGTCGATCAGCTTCACCTGGTCGGGATGGATGACGCCATGGCCGCCGACATCTTCGTTGAGGACGCCATCGCAATCGAAAAACACCGCCGGTCTTTTAACGGACAGATGGACCGCATGAACCCGTTCCTGCCGAAGATCCTCCGCCGCGGCAGCATGTCGGCTCGGAGACCCGGTATCCTTCATATATTCCGGCGTATCATAGATCGCGACCGGGATGGAACGCTCAAGGAGACCGGGAACGACATGATGGATCATGTCGGCCGGCTGCTCCGGCAGGAGCATTTCGAAAAACTGGTCGGAAGCCACGTACAAACCGGCCGGTACGAGATTGCGCCAATCCGCATCGCGCGGCGCCTTGCGAGGCAACAGGCGCTGGAGATAACTGCTCTTTTGAACGACGAGATCGGATGTACGGGGATGATCGTTGGGGTGAGCGATGATCGTCAGAGCGGCGGGAAATTGCTGACGATGACGCGCCAGTGCTGAAAGATCGATATCGAAAAGCATATCGCCGTAGACGATCAGGACGTCGCCGGCGATCGTTTCCAAAGTCGTCAGGCAGCCTGCCGTGCCGAGCGGGGACGTCTCGACGAAGACGTCGATTGTAATGCCGAGTTTTTCAGCTTGCGGGCCAAGAGCAGGCTCGAGCTGGCCGCCGAGGTGGCCGCCGAGCACGCGCACGTGCTGAACGCCTTCGCGGGCGAGAACACGAATCTGCCTGAGAATGATCGGCACGCCGTCCAGAGGCAGAAGGGCTTTCGGAATGGCATCGCCCGTCATGCTGAGCGCGCGCGTTCCGAGGCCCCCGGCAATAATGATTGCCTCGCGGATAGCGTTTTCAGAACCCATTCGCCAGGATCCGCTCGACGGCAAGTTCAACGGCCTCGGTCGACTTTCGCTTCGGCGACCAGCCCAGTGCGACGAGCCGGCTGATGTCGTAGCTGAAGCGCGGCACATCGCCCAGCCACCCACGGTCCTCGCTTCCGTATTCGATAGCGGCTCCGGCTGCGACCTTCGAGACCACGATCTCGGCGATATCGCGGACGGACGTTTCGCCGATGCCGCTAGCATGAAATACTTCATAGGCGCCGGGTGCCTTGTCCCATGCAAGGAGAATCGCATCCACCAGATCTCCGACATAGAGATAAGGCTTTGTCTGCATTCCGTTGCCGAGCACCTGGAGTCTCGTCGGATCAGCCTTCAACCTGTTGATGAAGTCGTAGATCGCTCCATGCGTCGAGCGCTCCCCAACGACATTCGGAAAACGCAGCACCAGTGTCTTGATGCCGAATGACAGCGCATAGACGGACAGATAGGCTTCGGCAGCAAGCTTGCTGGCGCCATAGAATGAGATCGGCCGCAAAGGGCCGTGATTCTCGTGGATGTTCCCTTCAGCTTCGCCGAACACGGCGGAAGTGCTGGCGAAGAAAAGCCTGTCGATCCCAAGCTTGCGCATAGTGGCAAGTAGCGTCGTCGTCGTCAGCTGGTTGAGTTGCAGGTCCAGCTCCGCATTGGCGTTGCCGGCGGCAATATCGGAATTGGCGGCGAGATGAAAAACAGCGTCGGGACGGTCCGCCGCAAGGAGCTGCTCCATGCCTTCCCGATCAAGCATATCCAGCTTCTGGAAGCGAAAATCCGATCGCTCCAGCAGATGATCTATGTTCCGCATGCGGCCAAGATGGAGATTGTCGATCGCGGTGACCCGATAGCCCTTTTCCAAAAGGCGATCGCAGAGATGGCTGCCGATAAATCCGGCCCCTCCGGTTACCAAGGCATGCATGTCGGCAGCTCCATATGATCTGCTAAGGCTCATCAGAGCACTTTGATCTTTCCCGAATGAGGACGCGAAAGGACGAATACACCACCGGCCAAGCCGACCACAAGCTGCAGCAGGCCGAAAACCACGGAGAGCGTTGCCGCGTCCGTCGTGCCTATGCCGAACACGGCAAGTGAAATGATCATACCGCCTTCCCGGAGTCCCCATCCTCCAACGGAAATGGGAACCATCGCGATCAAGAGCACCGGCGGGAAAGCGGCTGCGGCCTGACCCCAATCGAGCGGGAGACCAAGGCCGAGAACGAGGGTCTCGAGGGAGACGACGCTCAACCCGTGAATGGCGAGGGTCAATAGAAATATACCGACCATTCTTTGGTGGGTAATCAAAGCCCGCAACCCATCGGTCAACGCGTGCAGCTTTGCCGGAAAGAACCGGACGAATAAGTGGCGGCGCCAACTGAACACCAGGGCTGATGCGATGGTTCCCGCGACACCAAGCGCCGCGAGTTCGGTCAGATAGGGGATGGGAAAGTCGTGCCCGTAGACGGCGCGCAGGATGATCAGTCCGATCAGCGCAACGACCGCTAGTCCGAAAAGAGTAAGGATGCGATCCATGACGACGCCTAGCGTGGCTTCTCCGATCGTCAGGCCATATTTGACGGCACCAAATATGCGAGCGGCATCGCCTGGAATGGGACTCGGAAGAGCTTGATTGTAAAACAGGCTTTGCATGAAGAGTTTCATGGCGCCTGATATCTTCAGCCTCTGCCCTATCATCTCCGATAGAAGGCACCACCGCCACGCCGAAAGCAGAGCCTGCAGGAGCAGAAGGAAGATGCTGACCGAAATGGTCGCCGCCGACAGGGTCTGGACCGCAGCCCACCCTTCCGAAAAATCTACCTTGCGCGCGATCCATATAACCAAGCCAAGCGCGACGACTACTTTCAAAACCGGTATGCCAATGCGAAGCAACGCTGGGGAGGACGCGGTAGTCACGGTGCCTGATCCGCATCAAAACGGTAGAGCTTCCAGCCGAACCGATCTGTCAATATCAGCGAGGAACGGGGCATCATGTGCGCTACGACGCTGTTGGCCATCACCATTTTATCTTCTCCAAGGCGTTCGGCGAGGAACGCGCTACCAGCGTCAGGGGTGACGATGAAGTAGCCTATATGATTGTACTTTATGAAAGCGTCGATATCCGAACCCGGTGCAGGCAGCACGTGGCGCGGCAATTGCCAACCGCCATCGCGGCCATCGTTGTAAGCCGTGGACAATAATGTGTTGGAGTTATGGAAAGGTTGGAAAACGGTTCGCAGGTCGTGATCCGCGATATAGCGGTACAAGAAATAGGCTTTGCGATGGCTCTCCAAATATTCGTCGACGCTTATCATCCCAAGCACGACGTCAAGTTCTTTCGCCTTGACGGGATCCAAGCCGGCACCGCCACCCACTTGATGCCAATGGGAAATCCAGAGGCCGCCGGCCAGCAAGCTGACGACAACCGGGGTGGCGACCATGCAGGCGCGCGACGAGACGATTTTCGCAAGTGGGGCTATCTGCGGCAGGACTCGCCGGTCAAGCCATTTATCCAGCCGTTCGCGAACCAGGGACGCGCCGATAAACCCGGTCGAAAAGAAAAGCAGATAGGCTGGCGTTGCCCACCGTATGTGATTGAACATAACAGTGTACCATATCACAAACATGGCAGCGACAATCGCTGCCAGAAATGCGATGCGCCGGAAAGCCACCGCCAGGCCGGCCAGTATCAAAGCAAGAGCGACGAAAGCGTTCGGCTTGCGAGCGAGGAACCAGTCGTAAAGAATATAGAGGAAGTCCTGCCAACCTTGCAGAGTAGCGAGGTTCGTCACGAAACGTCGGTTGGCGGGATCGAAAGCCCGGCCCAATTCGAGCGTGTAATCCGCCATCCAAGCATCGGTGAGGCCCGGATGACCGAACAGGAAGGGATAGATCGGGTTGCCGAGAACGATCAGGTTTTTCGCATACCAATAGCCCGCGACGGCGAGAAATGTGCAGAGGCATGACAGGAAGAGCGGCAGCGATACTCTTCCTCTGATGAGCGCCGGCATCAATGCCAGCCCTACAAGGCCAACCATTTGCAGTTCCGTATATTTTCCTCCGACCGCTCCCCCCAAGACGAGCGCACAATGAAAAAGCTCCGCCGGACGCCGGGTTTCCAAATAGCGCCACAGAAAAAGCACGGCTGCGACTGAGAAACACGACCGGGCCAGATCCGTCATCGGTTCGCCGACACTCCCCCTGAAGAAGGGGATGCCGAGTATCAGAGCGGCCACCAGGAAAAAACCGCATGCCCGCCAACGGCTGGCGCAGCTTGAAAGGAGGAACAGAAACCCGAAGAAAATTGCGATATTCATGGTCGCCGCGCCGGTCCAGTGACCGCTGACCATCATGACGAGTGCAAACAGCAGATTGAAGAAGAGTGGAATATTCCCGTAGAAGGGATGATCAATCTGCGGTGTCACAAAGCCAGCGTGATCGATGATGCTGTTTGCGAGCGGGATGTGGAAAACCCACACATCGTCGACGCTTGATGGAAATAGGGCTTGGACGCTCCACACGTAGCAATAGGCAATGCATACTAGTGCAGCGAGGACCGGAAACGGATTGCCGATCCTGGTTTCGGCCGTGATTTTGCGAAAAAACGAACGCAGGTCGCAAAGAAGCGCGACGAGGTCACGCCGCCGCCAGATCATCGAGACAGTCACAATAGGAAGAACGATTTCCCATCGCAGCCCATGAAATGCGCCAAGGATGGTAGCCGCGCCGCCTGATATCGCCAAGGCCGGCAAAATGCCGCTGAGCAAAAAGTCGATGCCGTCCCGAAAGGGGCGATCGCAACCTCGATTGAGCCAAACGACGATCCCCCGATCGATCACTAGGCCCCATAAGATTATGAAAAAGACGGTGCACCAGCTTACGATCATCAGCGCTCCCGTGGCTCCTATTCCGCGAGAGGCGGCGCAGGCTTCTTGATTGGCAGCATGACCCCAAGCGCTCGGATCATGAGACCTGAAATAAAGATCTGAAATGCTGTTGTGATAAGCCAGAGCCCAAAGACGGCCCAGTTCGTTTCGACGCCAATCTCAGGCAGCACGTATCCACTCTCGACATAGGAATCGAAGAGCGGAAACGCCAACAAAACGCCTGCAAGTACGGCCACGACCGTTCCCCAAATCGTTGCGTTATAAGGCAGGAGCCGCTCGAAGCGAGGCTGCACGCGTCCCGAATAATCGAAGATAACCCGACCGATCGCGGCCGAAACCAGCATTGATTGACCAAGCACGGCCAGGGCCATGGCAAACAGCATGGCGTTGGACGAGAACCGCACACCGGCAATAGACATAGGTCCAGCAAGCAGCGGCAGCATGATGATCAAGCCGAGGGCCAGAAGCAGGAAGCCCGGCCAGATGAGAAAGAAATCGAACCCGTAGACAAACATCGCCTGGAGATTACGCCAGCCTGCGCGCCACGGCTCCATCCAACCCCGCCGCTTCATGTGGCTGAGCCGTCCATCCGGATCTTTCAGGAAGTGGATCGGTACTTCGGTGGTCGGAAGCTCCATATGCACGGACTTCAACACCATTTCCGACGCATATTCCCAGCCTTGCGATCGAAGATCCATGCGCAGCAAGGCATCGACGCTGATGCCCCGCATGCCGCAATGGATGTCGGAAAAGCGGCTGGCGAACATCCGATTGAGAATCCACGTCGTCAGTGGCGTTCCGAAATAGCGATGCAGGGGCGGCATCGCATTGTCTTCGATCGAGCCCTTGAACCGCGAGCCCATCACGAAGTCGGCCCCTTCCCGGAAGGCCTCGATAAACGGCGCTATCTGGCGAAAATCATAGGTGCAGTCCGCATCGCCCATGATGATGAACTTGCCGCGGACGAATGGAATGGCATCGATATAAGCCCTGCCCAAACCGCGCTTCGGCGTCCGCAACACGCGGGCGCCCCTGTCGCGCGCGATTTCGGGTGTGCGATCGGTCGAACTGTCGACGATCAGGATCTCCACCGCCGCACCGCTTGCCGCAATACCCTCGCGGCACCAGTCGACGAAGGTTCCGATCGTCAATTCCTCGTTAAGAGACGGGACGAGGATGGTCACTTCAGGTTCGGTGACATCATCGTCGGGGGTAAGGAGCGTCAATTCCGGATCGTGAATGCTGGGGAAAGTCATGCGCGTGAAATGGCTCGCTAGGAGAGAGTGGGCGGGACAAGTCCGCAGGAAAAATCCAATACGGCATGGCAAATCGCCAGATGTGCGATCTCCACATAGCCATATTGATCGGAAGCCACATAAAAGTTCAGGTCACCCAGATCACGCAGCGGATTGCCCGGCGCGAATCCGCTCAAAGTCACGACGGCGCAGCCTTTGTCCCGGGCCGTGCGGACGGCCTTGGTAATGCTTTCGGATCTCCCCGAACTGCTGATTGCCACCAGCAGGTCACCTTCGTTCGCGTGCATGGCGATTTGCGTCGAGAACACGTTCTCATATCCGAGATCGTTTGAGAGGCATGTCAGCGTCGCGCCGTCGTTCATCGCCATGGCGCGCAGCCCGCCGTTTTTCGAGTAGTCGGTTGCCATGTGGCTGGCGATTGCCGCGCTGCCGCCGTTGCCAATGAACATGATCTTCCGTCCGGCATCGTGCGTGGCACGGGCCAGCTGCATGGACTCTGTTACGGCTGCTGCATAATCCAGGCTCTCTCCGGCTGACCGCGTAGCGGTTGCATTCACGAGAACATGGCGGAGAAATGTGAAGTAGCGATCCAGGTCGCCGGCTGTTACGCCAAGCCCAGAAGATCTGTTCTCATTCTGTAACATGCTCGTTCAGTCCCTACGCCTTGGGAATTGGGGCGTCCTTAAAGACAAAATGAGACAAAGGCAAGTTGCTCGCCCGCTCTTTTCAGGTTGTCGGCGGGTGTCGCGGCTTTGCAACTAGCGGTGTCACGCTAACCAGTTGAATTCACCGCCTATGCCCGAACCTGAGGACGCCGATCGATATGAGCCGCACCGACAAGCGCTTTCAGCGCTCGTGCAGGTGATGCCATACAGGGTGAAAGAGGAGTTCGCAGCCGCTTCCGGCAAGGTTTTGAACAGTCAGCTCCCGATCGCCGCGATGATGCCAATCTCCACGGAAAATTCCGGTCCGGCGAGCCTTGCTTCGACCGTGGCGCGCGCCGGCGCATGACCTGAAGGCACCCAGGCGTCCCAGACGGCATTCATATCCTCGAAGCTGGAGATGTCAGTAAGCCAGATCGTCGCGCTGAGGATCCGTGTCGGATCGCTGCCCGCGTCTTCCAGAAGCCGCGTGATCTGCGCAAGGATGTTGGTCGTCTGTTCGCGGACGGAGGCGCCCGGCGCGTCGATGGCAACCTGGCCTGCGAGGAACACGAAGCCGCCGTAGGTCACGGCCTGGCTCATCCGCTTTCCGGTTTCGTAGCGTTCGATCTGCATGCTCACCCCTGAATTAGTCCCTATGCGCAATCTTCTGGCGTTCGGCGCGGCGCTGCAGCCATTGGATCGTGGCGAGGAACAGCGTCGAAAACAGGATGAGGAGCGTGGCGACGGCGGCGATCGTCGGGCTCAGCGTTTCGCGCACGCCGCTCCACATCTGGCGCGGCAGCGTGCGTTCTTCGGAACCGGCGATGAAGAGTGCAATCACCACTTCGTCGAATGATGTCACGAAGGCAAAGAGCGCGCCGGACGCCACCCCCGGCGCGATGACCGGGAGCATGATGCGCAAGGTCGCTTCGACCGGGGCTGCGCCGAGACTGGATGCCGCCCGCATCAGATTGTGATCGAAGCTTGCGAGCGTGGCGGTCACGGTGATCACCACGAAAGGCGCGCCGATCGCCGTATGGGCCAGCACCAGCCCGGTCAGGCTGTTGAGCAGCCCGACGGCGGCAAAGGCATAATAGATGCCGACTGCCGAAACGATGACCGGCACGATCATCGGCGAAATCAGAATGGCGGTCAGTGTTGCCCGCGCCGGGCAGGAGGGCCGGCTGAGGCCGATCGCGGCAAGCGTGCCGAGAAAGGTCGACAGAAGCGTGGCGAAGACGGCGACGATGATGCTGTTTTTCAGCGCCAGCTGCCAGACGTTGGAATCGAAGAATTCCCGATACCACCGGAGCGACAGGCCGGGCATGGGATAGGTGAAGAACGGCTCGGCATTGAAGGAGAGCGGTACGATCGCTACGATCGGCGCGATCAGGAAAAGGATCACGAGGCCGCCAGCCAGCCACAAGAGGATCGAAAACAGCCGCGGGAAAGAAAGGAAGTTTGTCATCAGCCTATCCTCAGCCTGTCGATGCCGACAATGCGATTGTAGACGGCATAGAGGATCAGCACCGCCACCAACAGGATCGTGCTCAAAGCCGCCGCCATGCCCCAGTTGGTGACCTGATTGGAGTAATAGGCGATGAAATAGCTGACCATCTGGTCTCCCGGCCCGCCGACCAGAGCCGGGGTGATGTAATAACCAAACGCCAGGATGAAGACGAGCAGCCCGCCGGCGCTGACACCAGGCATGCTCATCGGCAGGTATATGCGCAAGAAGGCCGACATCGGCGGCGCGCCAAGCGACGAGGCGGCACGCAAATAGACCGGAGGTATGCTCTTCATGACACTGTAGATCGGCAGCACCATGAAGGGCAGCAGAATATGGGTCATGGCGATCAGCACGCCGATGCGATTGTAGATCAGGTCGAGGGGATGTGCGGGATCGACCAGGCCCAACCAGATGAGCGCCGAGTTGATCACGCCGCGTCCCTGCAGCAGGACGACCCAGGCGCTGGTACGCACCAGAAGCGAGGTCCAGAACGGCAGGAGGACCAGGATCAGCAGCGCATTGGCAACCGCCCCTTTCGACCGGGCGATCAGCGCGGCGAGGGGATAGCCGAGAAACAGGCAGATCACAATCACCGAAGCGCTGACGACGAATGTGCGGATCAGGACATCGACATGCACCGCATTCTCTGCCGAGACCCTGCCGATGGCGCCCGACGCGTCGCGCTCCAGGTCGAGCGAGGCGAGCAGGTAATAGTCGGTGAAGGGCGGCGAGGCATTCTTGATGAGCGTCCAGTAGTGCGGGGTCTCCCACTTGGGATCGATGGCAACGAAGGCGGCGTTGTAGGGCGGCTTCGCGTTGCGGATCGTACGAGCGGTTTTCAACAGCATCGAGCGCATGCCCGTCTCGTAATAGTTGAGACGCTTGGCCACTTCGGCGATCTGGTCGCGGGGCGATTGCTTCAGATCGGTGGCAAAGGCGGCAAACAGCGCTTCGTCGGGCGCGGATTCTTCATCCCAGGCGGAAAGGGCCGACAACGTGTAGGGCAGGGCGGCGGAGGCCGCCCTGTTGTCGACCGCGCGTGTCAACAACACGGCAATGGGCAGGACGAAGACGAGCAGCAGGAAGATCAACAGAGGCGCGATCAGCAGCAGCGCTCTCAGCTGCGCCTTGCTTTTCGCACTGCCGAGCCTTTTCACCCGCGTGCGATCAGCAATCCTTGCCTCGTCACCGTCATTCATTGTCGCGATCACCATCGCTCATGCCTTCCTGAGGAGGGGCGGGCGAAGCCAGGGGGACACTCGCCCGCCCGAGAGGTTACTGTGCGAGCCACTTGTTGAAGCGTTCAGTCAACTCCTCATCATGATCGGCCCAGAACTCGGAGGAGACGACAAAGGCGTTCTTCGTATTTTCAGGCGCCGTCGGCAGATCGACGAGAATATCCGGCGGAACCTTCGCGATGGCCGCTTTCAGGGTCGGGCCATAGGAGATATATTTGGACTGCTGCGCCATCACGTCGGGATTGACGGTGAAGGCGACGAATTTGTCCGCCAGTTCCTTGTTCTTCGAGCCTTTCGGCTCGGCCCAGAGATTGAAGTCCATTCCCTGGCCGTCCCAGACGATCTTGAAGTTCTTGCCGCTGTTCTTGACGGCATCGTAGATGCGGCCGTTCCATGCGGTGGTCATCACCACTTCGCCGTCGGCGAGAAGCTGCGGCGGCTGCGCGCCCGCCGTCCACCAGACCTTCACATCCTTCTTGATCGTGTCGAGCTTCTTGAAGGCGCGGTCGACGCCCTCCGGCGTGCCGAGCACATCGTAAACCTCGGCGGGTTTGACGCCGTCGGCAATCAGCGCGAATTCCAGCGTGGTCTTCGGCGACTTGCGCAAGGCGCGCGGCCCGGGGAACTTGGCCGTGTCGAACAGATCGGCCATGGTCGTTGGCCCGCCATTCGGGAACTTGGCGGCATCATAAGCATAGATGGTGCCGAAGACGATCGTCGCGACGGCGCAATCCATCGCCGCGCCGTCGATGAAGGCGTCCTTGCCGCCGAGCTTCGAATAGTCGATCGTTTCGAGCCAACCTTCGTCGCAGCCTTGCAACGCATGGCTGGGTTCGACATCGACGACATCCCAGGTCACTTGGCCTGTTTCGACCATGCCCTTCAGCTTGGCGGTGGAACCGTCCCATTCATCCTGGAGGATCTTGGCGCTGGTTTCCTTGGCAAAGGGCTTGAAAAAGGCCTCCTCCTGGCTCTTCGTATAGGCGCCGCCCCAGGATGTGACGGTCAGCGTATCCTCGGCAAATGCCGCTCCTGCGATGGCAAGAGTCATGACGGAACTGAGAAGCATGCAGTTTAAACGCATCATGGTGGTTCCCCTTTTTGTTGCTGCGTTTGCGAAAGAATGAGCGCCCGGTCAGGAGAGCGCGAGCGCGCGGCAATCCTCCGGCGCCCAGCCGATGACGGCAGTGGAGCCTAGCGACTGAACCGGAATGTCCTGAGCCGCGGCGACTTTGATGAAGATGTCGTCGCAGCCGCAGGCCGAGACGCGCAACCTGACATGGTCGCCGTGATAGATGATTTCCTTGAGCGTCGCGGTGAACCGGTTGGGAACCTCCGCTGCGGGCGCCGGCTGAATCCGCTCGGGCCGCAACACCAGCGTTGCCCGCGCGCCTTGCTTCAATCCTTCTCCGGCATGGCCGGTAATGATCGAACCATCGGGCGCGCGAATTCGGCAGAGGGCATTTTCGATCGCGACGACTTCGCCTGATATCGCATTGTTCTCGCCGATGAAGGTTGCGACGAAGGGGTTTGCCGGCGTCTCGTAGAGCGCATGCGGCGGCGCGATCTGCTGCAGGATGCCGTCATTGAACACGCCGACCCGATCCGACATGGTCAGCGCCTCGCTCTGGTCGTGGGTGACGTAGACGACGTTGATGCCGAGGCGGGCATGCAGGTGCTTGATCTCAAGCTGCATCTGTTCGCGAAGCTGCTTGTCGAGCGCACCGAGCGGCTCGTCCATCAGCACGAGCTGCGGCTCGAAGACGAGGGCGCGAGCGAGCGCGATGCGCTGCTGCTGTCCGCCGGAAAGCTGGTTGGGCCGCCGCGTTTCGAAGCTCGCCATACGCACCATGTCAAGCGCGCGGCGCACCCTCTCAGTGATCTCAGCCTTGCCGAGCCGGCGCATTTTCAGCGGGAAGGCGACGTTCTCGCCGACGGTCATATGCGGGAAGAGCGCGTAATTCTGGAAGACCACACCGATATTGCGGCGATGCGGCGGAACGCTGTCGATCCTGTTGTCGGCAAGGGTGATTGTCCCGTCGGTCGGCGCCTCGAAACCGGCCAGCATCATCAGCGTCGTGGTCTTGCCGGATCCGGACGGACCGAGAAGGGTCAGAAATTCCCCTTTGGCGACGTCGAGGTCCAGGCCGCGCACGACATAGCTGACGCCGTCATAGGATTTACGCACGCCTTCGAAAGCAATGAAGCGCTCGCTCATGAAGTCCTCCTGTTTGCATCGGCCGGGTCCCTGCCTCTTTGTCTCGATGCGAGGTTATATTGTCTCGGTCTATTTCTGCTTGTCAAGCCACACAAATAATTTTGTATGGTGGCAGCTGCAGATCTCGAAAACACTGGAAAAGCATGCTATGTCGCACAAAACCATGCTGAATCGCGGGATCTGCGCTTAAATGCGCTACGCCTAGCTTATGGATGTTGGACCCTGTTACAGGAATTGTATGTCTGAAAGATCGGAAGTGACCCGGACAAATCAGGAGCGGGAAACGCGGATACCGGCCTATCTGGAGCTCGCAAACGAGCTCGAGGCGAGGATCCGCTCGGGCGCCTTGCCCCCCGGCAGCCAGCTCCCACCGCAACGCGACCTCGCGCGGGAGCGGTCGCTCAACGTCTCCACAGTCACGCGCGCCTACCGCGAATTGCAAAACCTCAACCTTGTGATGGGCAGCACCCGGCGCGGCACGATCGTCATCGGCGACGGCGCCATGCCGCGGGTTGACCGGGCAGCGAGCCCGGCCGGTATCATCGATCTGACGGTCAACCGGCCGGCCGTCGACGATTTCCAGCAGCGCTTGGCGCAGTCTTTGCCTGACCTGTCATCCGACCGGCGCTTTCGCCAGATGCAGGAATACCAGCCGCCGGAAGGGCCGGCCTGGGCACGCCACGCGGCGAGAAAATGGATATCGCTCAACGGCTTCGATCCGTCCGAAGACGATATCGTGGTCACCAGCGGCGCCCAGCACGCTTTGCTGGCGGTGATCAGCAGCCTGATAGAGCCCGGCGACACCATCGTCTGCGATCGGCTGACCTATTACGGCCTGATCGCGCTTGCCCAAATGTTCCGCTTCCGCATCATCGGCATTGGAAGTGACGATCAGGGCATGTCGGCGGCGGAGCTCGACGATATCTGCCGCCGGGAGACCGTGCGCGCCGTCTTCACGGTTCCCTCGATGCACAATCCGACCGTCGTCACCATGAGCGAGGCTCGCCGGTGCGAACTGGTCGATGTTGCGGAAAAGCACGATCTCGTCATCATCGAGGACGATGTCTATGGACCGATGCTCGGGACCCGAGCAAGCGCCTTGATCACGCTTGCGCCGACCAGAACCTATCATATATCGGCGCTCTCCAAGGCGCTGGCGCCGGGGCTGCGCGTCGGTTATCTCTCCTGCCCGCCCGGGCGGGCGCTGCTGTCTGCCGAGGCGGTTCGCACGACCGCCTGGATGCCCTCTCCGCTGCCGTTGCTGCTTGCGACCCGCTGGCTGGAGGACGGCACGGCCGAAGCGATCCTGAAGGCTCAGCTTGCGGAGCTACGCGCACGCCACGCGATCGTCACGACGATCCTTGCCGGCCATTCCTTCTCCGCCGATCCGCGCTGCATGTTTTTATGGCTGAGGCTGCCGGCGCCATGGCGATGCGAGGATTTTGCCGCCAATCTGCGCGCCCATGGCGTTGCCGTCATGGCTGCCACCGCCTTTGCCTGCGACCGTCAGCCGGTCGAGCATGCCGTTCGCGTCAATGTCGGCTGCGCATCGTCGCGTGATGAGCTTGCAACGGCGCTGCGCATCATTGCCGCCACGCTGAACGATCGTCCCCGCGCTCTGGCAGGCTTGGTCTAGGCGATGAACACGCCGCTGCCCGACCTTCAGCCCTTGCCCGACGCCGAGCGCCGGCATGTGGCTGTGGTCGGTGCCGGATTGGTCGGCCTCTGCACGGCCCTTTGGCTGCAAAGAATGGGGCACCAGGTCACGATCATCGATCCGGCGCCGCCCTTGGTGATGCATCCTACCGGCAGGCCTGCTCCTATGGAAATGCCTGCACCTTTGCGCCGCACGGCGTCGTTCCCGTCGCGACGCCGGGCGTCATCTGGCGTGTGCCGGGCATGCTGCTCAATCCGCTCGGTCCCCTGGCGATCGTCTGGAGATACCTGCCGCAACTGACGCTGTCGGCTTTGACCGGCTATCTCGTTTCCCAGCTGGTCGGACAGCGCCCGGCGGTCGATCTGACGCCCCTGCGTCCCGACCGGTTCAAAGAAGGGCCTTATCGGGCCTCTTTCTTCGGTTGGAGTGAGCCACGCACGAACAAGGCCGGTGAAGGCAAAGCGAAGGCAAAGTCCGTATCACGCGAACCTTGAATGTAAGGAAAAATTCCATTACTTTTGTATTGGTTGGAGATAGGAGATTTTCCATGGCTTCCCTTGCCGTCACAATGAAAGGGCAGATCACGCTGAGACGGGATTTGCTGACGCACCTTGGGGTCAAACCGGGGGAGCGGATCGAATTCGACAAGCTGCCTGGGGGCGAGCTGCGGGTAAGGGCTGCTCGTCCAACGGGGACAATCGACGACTTTATCGGTCGGCATGCTGGCAAGATGAAAAAGCCGTTGACCATCGAAGAGATGAACGAAATCGCGGCTTCGGGCTGGGCCGGCGAAGAATGAAAGTTTCAGTCGATACCAACATTCTCGCTCGAGCCGTCCTGCAGGATGATGCTGAGCAGGGAGGGGCAGCGGCAAAGCTCCTCAAGGAAGCATCGCTGATCGCGGTTTCCCTGCCGAGCTTATGTGAACTGGCCTGGATACTGCGTCGAGGAGCCAGGCTATCAAGGGAAGATGTTTCACAGACGATCCACGACCTGCTCAACGCCGGCAACGTGGCGATGAACCGTCCTGCGGTCGAAGCGGGCCTGGCCATGCTGGAGGCGGGTGGCGATTTCGCAGATGGCGTGATTGCCCACGAAGGAGCATGGCTTGGCGGCGAGAGCTTCGTATCTTTCGACAAGCAGGCGGTCGAACTGGTAGTCCGCCAAGGCCAACCCGCGCGTCTTCTCGCCTGAAATTCCGCAGGCTCATGAGCGAGACGGCGGGCGGGCGTTAGCTTCGGAACCGATGTTCCGCTCCTTCGACCGGATTTGCCCAGACCGTCATTCCAGGCGCAAACGGCGTCTCGCCTTCGGCGCGCACCACCATCTCGCCGAGTTCGGGGACGTCGAGGTAGAGGATCGCGTCGGCGCCAAGCCGCTCGAGATGCCGGATCCTGCCCTGCCATTGCCCGACACTTTCCGAAAGCCTGATATGTTCGGGGCGGATGCCATAGGTCGTGCAGTGCAATCGCCGCGCTATCTCGCCGCCATAGAGGTTCATCTTCGGGCTGCCGATGAAGCCGGCGACGAATGGCGTTGCGGGATTGCGGTAGAGTTCCATCGGGCCGCCGATCTGTTCGACCGCGCCGCCGTTTAGGACAACGATCTTGTCCGCCATCGTCATCGCTTCGACCTGGTCGTGGGTGACATAGATCATCGTCGATTTCAGGCGGGCGTGCAGATCGGCGATCTCAAGGCGCATCTGGGCTCTGAGCGAAGCGTCGAGATTGGAGAGCGGCTCGTCGAACAGGAAGACCTTGGGATCGCGGATGATCGCGCGGCCGATGGCGACGCGCTGCCTCTGGCCGCCGGAGAGTGCTTTCGGCTTTCTCTCCAGCAGCTGGGTGAGCTGCAGGGTTTCAGCCGTCGCCGCAACCTTGGCGGCGATTTCCGCCTTCGGGCGGCGGGCGAGTGAAAGGCCGAAGCCGATATTCTCTGCCACGGTCATGTGCGGGTAGAGCGCGTAGCTCTGGAACACCATGGCAATGCCGCGCTCGGAGGGTTCGGCATATGTCACGTCCTTGCCGCCGATGGCCAGCGTGCCCGATGTCGTTTCCTCCAGGCCGGCGATGATCCGCAGCAGCGTCGACTTTCCGCATCCCGACGGGCCGACGAAAACGACGAACTCGCCGGAGGCAACCTCCAGATCGATCCCCTTGATAACTTCAAGGGCGCCAAAGCTCTTGCGAACCTGCTTGAGAGTGAGCTCAGCCATTCGGTTACCCTTTTACTGCGCCTGATGTCATGCCGGCGACGATCTGCCGGTTGAAGAAGATGAAGACCACCAGCGGCGGGATCGTCACGAGGAGGATATTCATGAAGAGGAGATTGTACTGGCTCGTATACATGCTCTGGAAATTATAGAGCGTCAGCTGCACGGTCACGTTCTCCTTGCCGGGAAGATAGTAAAGCGGGTTGGTAAAATCGTTGAAGATCGCGATCGACTGCACGACGATGTTGGTGACGGTCACCGGCTTCAGCAGCGGCAGGATCACTCTGAAGAAGATCTGCCGGGGCTTGGCGCCGTCGATCAGCGCCACCTCGTCGAGGTCTCGCGGTATGGTCGAGATGAACGACCGGTAGAGCAAGGTCGAGAACGAGAGATTATAGGCGACCTGGATCAGGATCATCCCGGTCATCGTCTTGAAGAGACCGATCTCCTGCAAGAGGCCGATGGTGGGCACGACGGCTGGAGGCATCATCAGACCCATGAACAGGGCAATGGAGGCCACCCTGTTCCAGACGGTCTTGCGGCGCTGCATCACATATCCGACCATTGCCGACAGCAGGATCAGGATCGTGACGGAGGCGACGGTGATCAGGGTGGAGTTGAAATAGGCGAGCGCGAGCTGGTAGTCGCGCGCCTTGAAGACGGCGATCAGATTATCCCAGAACAGCCAATGCTCGGGCAATTCGAAATCAAGGCGAGAGGCTTCGGATTTCGATTTGACCGCCTGGAGAGCGACGAAAACGAAAGGCATGACGAAGATGACGGCCGCCACCGCAAGGGCTATCGCGCCGGTCACGTAAGGGCGGACGCTTCTCATTCTTCGACCTCGCGCCGGTTGAACCACAGGGTGAATGGCAGGATGATTACGGCGATCAGCGCGAACAGGATGACGTTTCCGGCCGTCGAGAGACCGTAGAAACCCGCCTGGTATTGCTTATAGATGACCGATGCGATCACATCGGAGGAGAAACCAGGCCCGCCGCGGGTCATGGCCCATATCAGATCGAAGGATCGAAGCCCGCCAATCAGCGACAATGTCACCACGATGACAGTGGCGGGACGCACGAGCGGCAGGGTGATCCGGAAAAATTGCTGGAGACGCGTGGCGCCATCAATCCTCGCGGCCTCATAATAATCGGGGCTGATCGCGGCAAGCCCGGCGATGAAGATCAGGGTGGCGAGGCCGACACCCTTCCAGACATCGACCAAAGCCACCGAAAAAAGCGCCAGCGCCGGATTGGTGAGCCATCCCGGGCCGGGAATGCCGAGCGTCTCGAGCGTGACATTAATGATGCCCCTGGTCGGATGCATCATCACCGTGAAGGTGATGCCGATGCCGATCGTCGAGACCAGGACGGGAAAGAAGACCAGCGTGCGCAGGAAGCCGCGGGCGAAAATATTGCTGGTCAGCAGCACGGCGAGCAGCAACCCGCAGACCGTCTTCAGGCCGGATGTCGTCACGGCGTAGATCAGGGTGTTGAGCAGTCCCTTGACCAAAAACGGTTCGGAAAAGAACTGCTGAAAGTTTTCGAGCCCGATGAATTCGGCCGTCGAAAGATCCCAGCGTGTGAGGCTGAACCAGAGAGAGGATACCGTGGGAACCAGAAACAGCACGCCGTAGATGATTGCGGCCGGAATGAAAAACCACAGCGGGTAGGGCGATTTGCGCGAGCGGGGGCGTGTCTCGGTCATGACTACCTCTTTCGATCGGGTGGAACCTCGCTCTTGCAGAGCGAGGCTCTGACTGGCCCGAAAGAACGCTACCAGTTGGGCAGGCCGAGTTGCTTGGCCTGCTTGCGCACGTCGTCGTCATAGAGTTTTGCCGCGTCGGCCGGCTGGCGAATACCGGAGCCGACTTCGACGGTGATCTGCTCGAGAGCCGGTCCCTTGATCGGCGAAACGAATTCCAGCGCCGGGGTCGTCTTGTCCTTGGCCTCGAAATAGGGGAGCATGTCCTTTATTGCAGGCGGTACGTCGGCTGGCAGGTCGCAGCCGTCAATCAGGGAGGGCCCCTGAACAGCATTGGTTTCCACCATGATCTTGCAGGCCTCGACGCTTCCGGCGAAATCGACGAATTTCCGTGCTTCCTCGGTGTGCTGGCTGGTCAAGGGAATGTAAAGGGCTGGCGGCATCCAGACCGTCAAGCCGTTGGTTGCAGCGTCGTCGCTCGGTTGCGCGAAAAAGCCGACATCGTTGAGGTTTTCGGGATAATTCTGTTTGAGCGCGCCGACGGCGAAGCTCAGCATCGGATAATGCGCTGCCTCGCCGGTTGCCACCATTCTCAGGCCATCGTCGTAGCTTGCTGCGCCGAAATCTTCGTTCATCAGGCCGGCGTCGTGAACGTCCTTCAGCCGTTCGAAGCCCTTCAGGGCCGCAGGCGTCTCTGCGTATTTTGCCTTGTTGGCGGTATAGTCTGCGGCGAAGTTCGGCACGGCCGCGTCCAGGTTGTAATAGTCAGCCAGAACGAACAGCTGTGAGGTCCAGGTATCGCGATAGGTCTGCGCCACGGCGACCTTTCCTGATGCTTTGACCTTTTCGTTGTTCGCCATGAAGTCCGCCCATGTCTTCGGGACGGAGAGGCCGAGGTCCTGGTAGATTTTCCTGTTATAGAGAATCCCGCCCGCCATCGCCGTACCGAAGGGAACGCCGTAGAGCTTGTCATCGGCGCGGACGACTGACTTGAAACCTTCGTCGACCTTCGCCTGCGACGCAAGACCGCTCAGATCGACAAGCGTCTGCGCGGGTTTCAGCGCCTGGAGCAGCGAGCCGGAATTATAGAGAAACACATCAGACATCTCGCCCGTCGCCAGGCGCGTCTTAACGATGTTGTCGCCCTCGCCACCCCCTGGCCGCTGCTCGATTTCGATGGTCACGTCGGGCGCCTTCGTCTGATAGGCGGCAACCAGTGCCTCGGCTGCCGCGACGGTGTCCGGGTTATTGTCGATCAGGAATGACAGCGTGGTGTCTGCATGCGACGGACCGGCCGCGACCAGTGCCAAAAGCGCGGACGCGCCCGCAAGAATGAGCTTTATCCGATGTGTCATGACGTTCCTCCTCTGAACGGTGTGACGTGTATGCTCCTCAAGAATTGGGTAGGGAAAAGACGAGCTGGTGTGTCCCGGAGGGAAGAATGGCTTCCTCGACAACAGGCTCTCCGTTGAGCGACGGGTTTTGATGCCGTTTTCCGGGCCGGAACCGGCCGATGCAGCCCTCCGGAAGGGTCAGCACATAGGTGATCTTGTTGCCGTTGCACTGCCAGCCGGCCTCGATGCGTCCCTGGCTGATATCATGATGGGCTGAAACCGGCGAAAGGGATGGAATCGGCGCGGGATCGACAATCACCTCGGCAAATCCGGGTGCGCTCGGGCTCGGCGAAATTCCGGCGACGCTTTCGAACAGCCATTGGCAGACCGCGCCATAGGCATAGTGGTTGTAGCTGTTCATGTCGGGTTCGTAGATGGTGCCGTCAGGCGCCATGGAATCCCAACGCTCCCAGATCGTCGTCGCCCCCTTCGACACCTGGTAGAGCCAGCCCGGCACATCCTCCTGCAGGAAGACTTTTTCGGCAAGATCGTCCATGCCGAGCTTCGTCAGGGCCGGCAGCAGGGCAGGCGTGCCGATGAAGCCGGTGCCGATCTTATAGTCGGCATCGACGATCACCTGCCGGAAATGCTGCTGTGCGGTCTCCTGATGCTCATCCGGTATCAGGTCGTGGAGGAAGGCCAGCGCATAGGACGTCTGGTCGTTATGCGCGAGCCGTCCCGAGGGAGCGATGAACTCGTTGGCGAATGTCAGCCGGATCTCGCTTGCGCGCTGCTTCATTTGCGCTTCAAGCGTATGATCGCCGAGAACGGCTGCGATCTTTGCCAGAAGGTCGGTCGAGATAAAGTGGTAGAGTGTGGCCGCGCAGTCGTCGGCGATCGTCGGGCGAGGCTTCCGGTTGTCGCCGACCGGCTGCAGCCAATCGCCGAAGGTGAAGCCGCGGTCGCCCCAACGCGACGGCGGGCGCACGAGCGGGCCATCCGAGATCGACCAGACGAAATCGACCCAGCGCACCATAGAATCCAGGCACTCCGACAGAACGGCCCGGTCGCCGTAATGGGTATAGAGTACCCACGGGATGACGACGATCGCGTCGCCCCAGCCGGTCGAGCCGGCATAGCCCGGGAAATTGGCCGGATGCAAGCGCGTCGGATCCGGCGAAAAATGTGAGACGGCGCCATCCTCGCGCTGATCGGCCATCACATCGCGCAGATATTTCATGAGGAACGACTGGCTGTCGCTCAGCCAGCACGCCGTCGCGGCAAACACCTGGGCATCGCCCGTCCAGCCGAGGCGTTCATCGCGCTGCGGGCAATCGGTCGGCACTTCGACGAAATTGGCGCGCTGCGACCAGATGGTATTTTCGACGAGGCGATTGACCAGTGCATTGCCCGAGGTGAAACCGCCGGCAGGCTCGGGCACAGATGAGATCGGGATGGATGCGATTGAAAGGATCTTCGCATCGCCCTTGATCGTCACCCTGGCATAGCGGAAGCCGTGGAAGGTGAAATGCGGCGCGTAGGTTTCATCGCCGTCTCCCCGCAGGGTGTAGACGGTATGTGCGGCGGCCGTGCGATAGTTGCGATTGTCGAAATGACGACCGGGACCGAGAACTTCCGAATGCTCCACCCGGACTTCGGCGCCGGCAGCGCCTCGGACGGTATATCTAACATAGCCGCCGGCATTCTGGCCGAAATCATAGACAGTCCTGCCGCCATCGTCGGTCCAGCTTTCGACCGGAGCAAGCGGCTGCAACTCCCGCACCGCCGCAGTTTCATGCGCGACGAGCAGTGCCCTGTCGAACGGCAATCTCTCGGTGCCGTGGGTCTCCAAGTAGTTTTCCTTGCGGGCATC
The DNA here is from genome assembly GCF_001679785.1 of Rhizobium leguminosarum. Taxonomy (NCBI): domain Bacteria; kingdom Pseudomonadati; phylum Pseudomonadota; class Alphaproteobacteria; order Hyphomicrobiales; family Rhizobiaceae; genus Rhizobium; species Rhizobium leguminosarum. Next base: position 59,073 of record NZ_CP016291.1, on the reverse strand, counting down.
GTAGACTTCGCCGAAATAGATCCCCGACTTCAGGATCGGCAGAACACCGCTTCGCCATGTCGTGTCGGTGGAAAGAACGGTGCCATCAGCTCCGATCAGATCCGCAATGGCGCCGATCCTGTCGCCCCAGCAGTTCGGGATCGCCTTGGCGCCCCACATCAAGGGCGATCGGTACCATCCGTCGGCAAGCCAGATTTCAATGCGGTTCGGCCCCGGCTTGAGCAGGTTCGAGACATCATATCGCTGATAGGCAAGGCGATCGTCGTAGTTCGTCCAGCCGGGTGTCAAGAGGTCGCTGCCGACACGAACGCCGTTGATGAAGCAGCGGTAGAGGCCAAGTGCGGAGATAAAGAGCTCTATGGGAAGCTTGGCGCCATCATGTTCGAAAGTCTTGGAGACGAAGCTTGCGGCCGTTCCCTGGCCGCCATCCGATAGTGGCGCGATCATATCCCCGGACCAGGTACGCGAAACGAGGTTGCCGCTGATGGCTGCAGGCTGAAAGTTCATCAAGTCCTCCCGACGAGTTGTAGAACGTTCTCCATATAACGTTCTACATTTTCTTCGGAAGCGCAATAGAATTTTCGTTGCCAGTCTGCCATGGTGATTCTGCGGGCGATGTTGACGACCCGCAGCCGCAAGCCAGAGATTTCATGTCAATCGAAGACAAACAAAAGCCGCAACGAAACGATCGCGTGACGATCCGGACCGTGGCAGCTCACGCAGGCGTATCGGTCGCAGCGGTTTCCAAGGTGATGCGAAACGCCTATGGCGTCAGTGATGCGCTGCGCGCAAGGGTGACTGATGCCATCGAGGTACTCGCCTATCGCCCCTCGCGGGCAGCTAGAGGGCTGCGTGGCCGGAGTTTCACCATCGGCGTGCTCCTGATCGATATCCGCAATCCTTTCCTTCCGGAGGTGATTGCCGGCGTGAACGAGGTGCTTGGGCCTTCGCACTACCAGGCGATGATCGGCGTCAGCGATGCGCGTGTGCAGCTGGAGACGTCGTTGATCGAGTCGATGATCGACTACAAGATGGACGGCCTGATCCTCGTTGCGCCGCGTTTGCCCTCGGACATCCTTGCAAAGTTCGCACTCCAGATACCGATCGTTGCGGTGGGTTACCACGATGCCAGCGCCGCGGCCTTCGACACCGTCAATACCGACGATCAGCGCGGGGCGGAGATTGCCGTAGAAGCGCTTCTGGCCTGCGGCTATCGCGATATCGAAATGCTGAGCCTTGGCGAGCGCCAGGGGCACGCGGTCTCCGTCGTCCGCCAGCGTGAGATCGGGTTTCGCCGGGCGATGCAGCGTGGCGGGCTCGGCTCCTCACCAGCGATCGGCAAAATTCCCATTGCTTCGCCGAAGCGAGAAGAGGCGATGCGAAAGTTCCTATCGAGGAAGGACAGGCCGCGCGCCGTATTCTGCTGGAGCGATCTCGACGCGATCACCCTTCTGAGCCTGGCTATGGAGATGGGTGTGCGCGTGCCCGAAGACCTCGCCGTCATCGGATACGACAATTCGTCGACCGCGGCACTCGGCCTCGTCAATCTCGCAAGCATCGATCAGTCGGGCAGGGAGCTTGGCCAGATCGCAACCCGAGCCCTCATTTCCAGAATAGAAGGCCGCACCGCTTCCGAGCATATTCTCCAGATACCGTCGCTGGTCAGCCGCAACAGCCTGATCCGTTCTGGCAATTCCACGGACAGATAATAGCGAGGACGGCCGGCTTGCCGGTGTTGCTTGCCGTCTTTCAGTCGGATTGAAGTGGGCTGCCGCAAGACTGCCGCACAACCAGGCGACACGGCAATCTTGTGATGCCGGCAGGGACCGATTCACCCTTGGAGAGGCTGAGGATTGCCAGGCCGGCGCGATGGCCCAGTTCCTTCAACTCCATGTCGATGGTGGTCAGCGGCGGGCGCGTTTGCCGTGCGACGACCTCCCAATTGTCGAACCCGACCACGGCGACATCCGTAGGAATCTCCACATTGAGGTCGCGCAGCGCGTCGATGACGCCGCGGGCGATCTCGTCACTGCCGCAGAAGATGGCGTCGGGCTTTGGGACGGGCCGGGCAAACACCGTCTGGACGGCTTCGTGACCCCATTCCTCCGACCAGTCGCCGAACATCGCTTCGGCACCGTCGCCGCAGGCGTCGAGATAGGATTGGGCGCGGATGCGAGCGGCCAGGTAATCCCGCGGCCCGGTGATGTGGAGGATCCGCGATCGACCGAGTTCTTTCAGGTGATCGACGGCGAGGCGGGCGCCCTGTTCGTCATCCGGAAAGAAGGTGACGCTGTCAGCCGGCCCCTCGGCAAACACGTAGACGACGGGTATCGGCAAGCGGGATAGCTGGACTGGTGGCGTGAGATCGAGGCGCGTCGCGGTGAATATGATGCCGTCGACCTGCCGATCGAGAAGCGCCTCCAGGTGCAGCTGGGCGAGCCTTGGATCATTGTTCGTGGCGCATAGGAAGACCGACACGCCGTGATCGACCAGTACCTCCGATACCCCGGCCGCCATCGGCAGCGTCAGTCTGCCATAGGTGTCGTTGGTCAGCATGCCGATCGCATGGCTTCGCTTGCTTAGCAACCCACGGGCGAGTGCGTTGGGCCGAAACCCGATCTCTTCTGCCACGCGCCGGACCCGTTCCCGCGTCTCCGCATTCGTCCGGCCGGTGCCGTTCAGCGCGTTCGACGCCGTCGAAATGCTGACGCCCGCAGCCTTCGCCACGTCATAAATCGTCCGTCTCCGATCGCCCGTATTCTTCAAGGTCCGCCTCGTGTTCGATCCTTGATAAAAGGTTTTAGCAGAAAAAAATGAGCTGTTAAAAGGTTTTATCAGTCGCGCATCAGATTTATGCACACAGACTGTCGACACTGAAAAAATTCTGATTTAACGTCCGTTTCGTCCGAAGGCCTGAGGCCTGAACGAGAAAAAGGGGAACAAGCATGCTTCGACTGAAGATGACGATCACCGCTCTTGCACTGCTGGCAAGCTCTTCCCTCGCCGGCGCCGAAGAAATCACCCTATGGGTGCGCACGTCGTCCGGCGCCGTCCTTCAGGGACTGGCCGACAAATACAACGCATCGCACGCCGACAAGGTCAACGTTACCCAGATCACGGCAGAGCAGATGGTGCCGAAGCTGGGTGCGGCGATTGCCGGCAGCGCGGCACCTGACGGTGCCGTGCTCGACCTGATCTATCTCCCGACCTTTGCCGCCGCGGACGGTCTCGAGGATATCTCCGACTTCGTGAAGGGCCTGCCTTATTCCTCCGCCATGAGCCCGTCGCACATCCGCCTTGCCACTTATGACGGCAAGATCTACGGCGTGCCGGCCCTGCCGGATGCCTCGATCATCGCCTATAACACCGATCTCTTCACCAAGGCCGGCCTCGATCCCAACAAGGCGCCGGCATCGATGGAGGAGATCGCCGCCGATGCCAAAAAGATCGCCGCGCTCGGCAACGAGACCTATGGCTTCTATTTCGTCGCCAATTCGGGAAGCTGGCTGATCTACGACTTCCTGCCGCATCTGTGGGCCGCCAATGCCGATGTGCTGAGCGATGATGGCCGTAGCGCTACGGTCGACACGCCGGCGCTGAGGGAGACGATCGCTGCCTATCGCGATATGTGGAAGGCCGGTGCGATCCATCCGACCTCGCGTTCCGGCAACGGCAACAATGCCGTCGAGGCCTTCGCCTCGGGCAAGGTCGGCATCCTGATGACCGGCTCCTACATCGTCAATCTGCTGACCAGCAAATATCCCGACGTGAAATTCGCCGTCGCACCGATCCCAGGGCCGAAGGGCGGTGAATCGAGCTTTGCCGGCGGCGATACGCTTTCCCTGAGAAAGGGCATCAGCGACGAGAAGAAGAAAGTCGCGCTCGATTTCGTCAATTTCTACATGCAGCCCGAGCAGCAGGTCTATATCACCCAGGAATCGGGGATGCCGTCGCGCACCGATCTCGCAGCGGAAGCCTATGCGAAGTTCGACCCGCGCAATCTCGTCGCCTACAATATCCTCTCCAAGGCGCGCACGCCCTACACATTTTCGTCGGACGAACTCTTCGTCAGCCGCACCGGACCCTTCCTCAATCTGATCCAGGGTACGATCTTCGGCGACGACGTCGAGGGGACGATCGCCAAAGCACAGGCCGACTTCACCCGTATCCTCGAACGCACCAATCCGAACTAAGCCGACGCGTTTCGGCAGGGTATCCGCGGCTGCCCTGCCGTCTCTTTCACATCTCGACTTTCAAACGGAAGGAGGAGTTGCGGTGATATCCTCGACACTTCGCAGCCGGAGGCGCGCAGTCGCGACTGGAGAACCGGAGCCAAAGGGTTGGCTTGGTCTTGCCTTCATCCTGCCGGGCTTGCTGTTCATCGTCGTGCTTTTCCTCGTGCCGCTTGTCATGACGGTCTGGATGAGCTTCTACAACTGGCCGCTTCTTGGCCGGACGAAGTTCGTCGGCCTGTCCAACTATGCCGAACTGATCGGCGACACCCAGCTCTGGCATTCCCTGGGCTTCACGCTGCTCTACACCGTGCTGGTCACGGCTGCGATCTTCCTGGTGGCCTTTCCCCTGGCGCTGCTCGTCGACCGGCCGCTGCGTATCGCCGGTTTTTTCCGCACGATCTATTTCATGCCTGTTGTCATCGGCTTCGGGGCGGCCTCGACATTGTGGATGTGGCTGCTCAATCCAGATAGCGGCGTCTTTGCGCAGCTGTTGCGCGGCGCGGGCATTATCGACAGCGCGCCGAGGCCGCTCGAAAGTTTCTGGCCGGCACTCGGCGTTGTCATCCTGATGGTCGTCTGGAAAACGGCGGGCTTCACGATGATCATCCTCCTGACCGGCCTTCAGAGCATATCGAACGACGTCATCGAAGCCGCCAGGATCGACGGCGCCAGCGTCTGGAGCCGCTTTCGCCGGATCACGTTGCCTTTGATGAGGAACTCGGTGGTGCTGGCGCTCGTCCTCAACGTCACTTCATCGATGCTGGCCTTCGACCAGTTCTTCATCATCACCCAGGGCGGCCCTGAGAACAGCACGATCTCCGCGGTCTTCTCGATCTATCTCGCCTCGTTCTCATCCTACCGTCTCGGTTATGGCTCGGCGATCTCCTTTGCCCTGCTCGTCGTCCTGGTGGCGATCAGCGCGATCCAGTTCGTCCTGCTGCGCCAGCGCCCGGAGGAGGGTTGATGGAACGGCTCAATTATAATCTCGCGGCGAAGCCGGTGAGCGAGCGGCTCGGTTATCTCGCCTTCGTTCTGACGGCATGCGTCTTTGCCGTCTTCTTCGTGATGCCGATCGTCTGGTCCTTCGCCAATTCCTTCAAGCCCGCGGCCGCAGCACTTGCCGATCCGGCAGCGCTTTTCTCGAAAGCCTTCTCGCTGGAGAACTATCGTCGCCTCGAGCATGTCGGCGCCGGCTGGTACGTTTATGCCGGCAATTCAGTGCTGATTGCCGCCGGCACGGTGATCCTGACGGTGCTCGTCTCTGTGCCGGCGGGATACGGTTTTTCGAAATTCCGCTTTCCCGGGCAGTCGCTGCTCTTCGTGCTGATCATGGCAACGATGATGATCCCCTTTCAGTCGATCCTGACGCCGCTTTTCCTGATCCTGAAAGTCTTCCGGCTGCAGAACAATCTTTTCGGCCTGGTGCTGATCTACGTGACCTTCCAGCTTCCTTTTTCCGTTTTCATGATGCGCAACGCCTTCGACGCGGTGCCGAAGGCGCTGATCGAGGCAGCACGGATAGATGGCGCGTCGCAGGCGACGATCCTGCGCCGGATCATGCTGCCGATCGCGCTTCCCGGTGTCGCCACCGTTGCCATGTTCGCCTTCCTGAATTCCTGGAACGAATTCCTCGCTGCCCTCATCTTTCTGTCCGATCAGAACAAGTTCACGCTGCCGATCATGCTGGTGAATGTTTCGTCGGGCATCTATGGCATCATCGACTGGGGCGCGCTTCAGGCCGGCATAGCCGTGACTATGGTCCCCTGCATCCTGCTTTTCCTTCTTTTGCAACGATATTACGTGCGCGGCCTGACGGCCGGCGCCGTGAAGTAACAGCGCTCGTCCGCTCAGGAGTCCTCATGACCAGCTCACCTCGCTTTCAACCGGCACGCGCTGCGGGACGGCAGCGATACAGGCCTGCCGACCATTCCGGTGTCGTATTCGATGGCGGTTTCTGGCAGAGCTGGACGGAGACGGTTCGCAACGTCACCATCCCGACGCAGCACAAGCGGCTGGAGGAAGAGGGATTCCTCGAGGTGCTCGATTTCGACAAGCCGGCCGGGCCGCTAGTGCGCCCGATCCAGCCGAGCGGGCTGTCGATGCAGCATTTCTTCGATTCCGATTTCGGCAAATGGATCGAGGCCGCAAGTTACACGCTGAAGGCTCACCCGAATGCTGCGCTCGAAGCGAAGATCGATGCCATCGTCGAAAAGCTCGAAAAAGGGCAGATGGCGGATGGCTACCTCAACAGCTGGTTCATTCGCCGCGAGCCGGTCAGGCGCTGGACCAACCTGCGCGACCTGCACGAGATGTATTCGATGGGCCACTTGCTGGAAGGGGCCGTCGCCTACTACGAGGCGACGGGAAAGCGTCGTTTCCTCGACGTGATGATCCGCGCCGTCGACCATATCATCGCCACCTTCGGTGCCGAGCCCGGAAAGCTCAGAGGCTACGATGCCCATGAGGAAATCGAGCTGGCGCTGGTCAAGCTCTATCGCGTAACGCGCGATCCGCGGCATCTGAAGCTTGCGACCTACTTCGTCGACGAACGTGGCCGCATGCCCTCATATTACGACGAGGAGGCCCGCAAACGCGGCGAGAGCCCTGATGGTTACGTCTACAAGACATATGCCTATAGCCAGGCCCATATGCCGGTGCGCGACCAGCACCAGGTCGTCGGACACGCGGTCCGCGCCATGTACCTGTTTTCTGCGATGGCGGATCTCTCCCATGAAAATGACGATCCGACATTGAAGGAAGCCTGCGACCGGCTTTTCGACAATCTGGTCAGCCGCCAGCTCTACGTGACCGGCGGCCTTGGCCCATCGGCATCCAATGAAGGGTTCACCCGGGAATTCGACCTGCCGAACGAGACGGCCTATGCCGAGACATGCGCAGCCGTCGCGCTCGGCTTCTGGAGCCATCGCATGGCGCAGGTCGATCTCGACAGCAAGTTCACCGACAGACTGGAAACGGTGCTCTACAACGGCGCGCTTTCCGGCATCTCGCGCGACGGCGAACATTATTTCTATGAGAACGTCCTTGAAAGCCACGGGCAGCACCGCCGGTGGAAATGGCATTACTGCCCCTGCTGCCCGACCAATATTGCCCGTTTCATCACGTCGCTCGGCCAATATTTCTATTCGACTGATGATCATGAGCTCGCCGTCCATCTCTACGGCACCAATTCCGCCGAGCTGACAGTCGGCGACAGCTTCGTGCGCCTGGTACAGGAGACGCAATATCCCTGGGATGGCGACATCAGCCTGCGGTTCGCCGTCGAGCGGCCAAGCCGGTTTCAACTTCGTCTTCGCATCCCTGGATGGTGCAGGCAGGCGCAGATCTCGGTCAACGGCATTGCCGTCGATCTCGATCAATGCGTGACGAAGGGTTATGCCGCAATATCAAGGGAATGGCGCAATGGCGACGAGGTCCGCATTTGCTTCTCGATGCCGGTCGAGCGCATCTACGCACATCCTGCCGCCTCCGAAGACGGCGGACGCGTCGCGCTGCGGCGCGGGCCTGTCGTCTATTGCATCGAGGAGGCCGACCTCGGCGGCGAGCCGCAGCGGCTCCGCCTGCCGGCATCTGAGGAAATTTCTGCCCGTTACGATGCCGCGCTTCTCGGCGGAGCGACCGTGCTCGAAGGCACCGCGCTCGAAGCCGATATAGCCGATTGGCAGAATGCGCTCTATCGCACCGCGCCTCCCTCGCTGAAAGAGCGGCCCTTCACGGCGATCCCCTATCACCTCTGGGCCAATCGCGAGCCCGGAGCGATGGCGATCTGGTTGCAGGAGGTCTAGGAGAAAACCATGGCACGACTGGAACTCAGGAGCATCGTCAAATCCTATGGCATCTACGAGGCCGTGCGCGGCATCAGCCTCGACATCGAAGACAATGAATTCGTCGTTTTCGTAGGCCCGTCGGGATGCGGAAAATCGACGACATTGCGCATGATCGCGGGTCTCGAACACATCACCGGCGGTGAGATTGTGATCGGCGACCAGGTCGTCAACCGGCTCGGCCCGGGCAAACGCGATATCGCCATGGTCTTTCAGAACTACGCGCTCTATCCGCACATGACGGTGCGGGAGAATATTTCGTTCTGCCTGGAGCAGCAGAAGCTCGCCAAGAGCGAGATCGACGCCCGTATCGTCAGGGCGGCGGAAACCCTGCATATCAGCGAGTTGCTCGGCCGACGCCCGGGCCAGCTTTCGGGCGGCCAGCGCCAGCGCGTCGCGATGGGACGCGCGATCGTGCGGAACCCGAAAGTCTTTCTCTTCGACGAACCGTTGTCCAACCTCGATGCTAAGCTTCGCGTGCAGATGCGCACGGAGATCAAGCGGCTGCACCAGCTGTTGCCGACGACGACCGTCTACGTCACGCACGACCAGGTCGAGGCGATGACCATGGCGGATCGTGTCGTGGTGATGAATGGTGGCATCATCGAACAGGCGGGACCGCCGCAGGCGCTCTATCATCGGCCCGTCAGCCAGTTCGTCGCCGGCTTCATCGGCTCACCGTCGATGAATTTCCTGTCCGCGACGCTGCTATCAGGAGTGAAGGGTCTCGTCGTCAAACTGACCGACGGCAGCGAGCTTCCGGTGCCGGAGGCGCGCGCCGGCGACTACGCCAGCCATGCCGGCAAATCAGTGGTGTTTGGGATCAGGCCGGAATCGATCACCGAGCGCCAGGCCCGTCCTGGTTATGCCGACATCGAAGCGAAGATCGATCTTGTGGAACCACTCGGGCCGGAGACCATGGTCTATTTCGGCATCGGCGAGGCAAGCCTTTGCGCCTGCATCGATCCCGAGAGCGGGCCCAGGCCGATGTCGACGATGCCGCTCTCGTTCAACATGAACCGGATGCATCTGTTCGATCCGGCGACCGGCCGGTCGCTGGCGCTTGCCTGAACCGCAAACACGGAAAGGCCGGCAACCGCTGGGTCGCCGGCCTCGTTGTATCAGGCGGCCTGGCGGATATTCGAGGGACGCGTGGCGGCGGCCTTCTCGACCATCGCAGTGACTTCAGCGCGGCGGACGCCCGAAAGCGGCAGGCGCGGCATGCGAACGCGTTCCGAGCCGCGGCCCATGATCTGCTCGGCAAGCTTGATCGACTGGACGAGGTCGTGCTCGGCATCGAGGTGCAGAAGCGGCATGAACCAGCGATAGATCTTGCGGGCCTCTTCCCAGTCGCCGCGTTCGGCGGCGGCGACGAGCTGCACCGATTCCTGCGGGAAGGCGCTGGTCAGGCCGGAGACCCAGCCCTTGGCGCCGAGCATCAGGCCCTCAAGCGCTACGTCGTCGAGACCTGCGAAGATATCGAAACGATCGCCGAATTCATTGATGAGATCGGTGAAGCGGCGCGGATCCGGCGCACTTTCCTTGACCGCCTTGATGTTCGGCACGTCGGCAAGCACCTTCAGCACATCGGCGCCGATATTGACGCGGTAGGCTGGCGGATTGTTGTACAGCATGATCGGCAGTGAGGTCGCTTCGGCGACGGTGCGGAAATGCGCGATCAGCTCTTCGGGCTTCGGTACATAAACCATGGCCGGCAGCAGCATCAGGCCGTCAGCGCCGAGCTTTTCGGCGTCGCGAGCATAGGCGACGGCACGGCGCGTGTCGAATTCGGACACGCCCGTCACCACGGGAACGCGGCCGTTGACGACCTCGACGGCAGCTTTCAAGATCGTGCGCTTCTCCTCGGGGTCCAGCGAATTGTTCTCGCCGCATGTGCCCATGACGATCAGCCCGTTGACGCCATCGTTCACGAGCGCGTCCTGGACACGCTGGGTGGCGGTCAGATCCACGGAAAGATCTTCGTTGAATTGCGTCGTTACGGCGGGAAATACGCCCTTCCATCCTGTTGTCATCGATCGAGCCTCGTTAAATTAGCTGCCTTATATACAAACTGTCGACAAGATTCAATGTTGTGATCTTATAAATTTGAGGCCCCGAAGAGCCGGCGTTGCGAGAATCGGCCGAAACGAAATACAAAGCTCTAACGAAAGAGGGCAGACGGATGCGGAACGACGCGGAAAATGTGCGGGTGCGCGGCTCTGGCACACAGAGCGTCTATGTGACGCTCAGGCAGGAAATCCTGTCGATGGCGCTGGAACCCGGCAGTCCGCTCGATGAGGTGCGGCTGTCGGAACGTTTCCGGATGTCGCGGACTCCCATTCGCGAGGCGCTGTTGCGGCTCGCCGCCGACGGGCTCGTTACGACGCTGCCGAACAGGAACACGATCGTTGCGACGATCGATTTCGCAAGCCTGCCCACCTATTTCGAAGCGCTGACTCTGATGTACCGGGTGACGACGCGCGGCGCGGCGCAACGGCGAAACGGCGAGATTATGAAGACCGTCCGCCGACATCAGAAGGACTTCGCCGAAGCCGTTGCCGCGCGCGATGCCTATGCGATGATCGAGGCGAACCGCGAATTTCACGTCGCGATCGCCGAACTTGCCGGCAATCCCTATTACACGGCCTTCTTCGCCAGGCTGCTCGACGAGGGCCGCCGCATCCTGCGCCTTTACTACTCGACATTCGACGACCGCCTGCCGCGCCAGTATGTCGATGAACACGAGGAGATCATAGCCGCGATCGAGGCCGGTGACGTCGAGCGGGCCGACCGGTTGGCGATCGCCCACGCCGGGCAGATCGTCCGCCAGATCCAGGAATATATCGCCCGCGACCTGGACCGGCCGGTAGCGATCAGCATGTCCTGATGCGACGAGAGCAATGAACCATTCCAGCCTCAGGAGGCGAGGGGCCCGCCCTGCTCCCTGACCAATGTCATCAGCCTGCGCAGGACAGCCGCCGACTGGCGAACGCCGTCATGTTCGAATTCGTCGCGACGGCGGGCGGGATCGCACACTTCACGTGCAAAAATCCGGATCGTCTCCCCCTCCGGCTTCGACCAATCCAGGGGAGCGTCGACCATATGATCGCGTATCAGCATGCCCGGTATGGTGTATTCGACCGCCATCGCTATCTCCTCATTTTCATGTCGACATATTGCCTACAGCGGCATTAGTGTCGGTTCAAGATCCTGGCTGCAAGGCAAGGGCTTCATCGATCCGGAAGCGCAGGAAAAGCAGGAAAACAACATGTCGTGGCAGCACCCCGTACCCCGCATCACTGAGGATGAACGGCAGACCCGCCTCGCCAGGCTTCGGAAAGCGATCGAAGCCGAAGGGCTGGCCGGCCTGCTTCTTGGGCCGACCGAAAGCCTGCGTTACTTCACCGGGCTCGTCTGGCATCAGAGCGAAAGGTTCCTCGGCGCGCTCGTCACGCCCACGACCATTTCCTACATCGTTCCGGGGTTCGAGCGCAGCCGTGTCGAAACGCTGCCGCATCTGCCGGGGGAAATCCTGGTCTGGGAAGAGGAGGAGAGCAGCGCTGCTCTCATCGCCCGCCTTGTTGCCCAGGGCGGCAGACTTGCCCTCGACGATGGTTTGCCGCTTTTCTTCTATCATGCATTGGCAGCGGAGATGGGCGCGGCAAGGCTTGCCGATGGCGGGCGGCTGATCCGCGACCTGCGTTGCATCAAATCGGCCGCGGAGATTGCCCTCATTCAGTATGCGATGGACCTGACGCTTGACGTCCACAGGCAAGTGCACGGGCTTTTGAAGCCGGGCATCAAATCATCCGAGGTGGTCGATTTCATCGACCGGCAGCATCGCCAGGCCGGCGCCGATGCCGGCTCGACATTCTGCATCGTCTCCTTCGGCGCGGCGACCTCGCTTCCGCATGGCGCCGACGGCGATCAGGTCCTTGGCCGCGACGACGTCATTCTCATCGATACCGGCTGCCGGATCGACGGTTATCATTCCGATATCACCAGGACCTATATGCTGGAGGGCGGCGAAAGCGCGTTCGAACGGGCCTGGTGGATCGAGCGCGAGGCGCAACAGGCCGTCTTCGACGCAGCCCGGATCGGTGCCGCCTGCTCGAGCCTCGACGATGCGGCCCGCAAGGTGCTTGCCAAACACTCGCTCGGCCCCGACTATCGCCTACCGGGTTTACCGCATCGCGCCGGTCATGGCCTCGGACTTGAAATCCACGAGGAACCCTACATCGTTCGCGGCAACGACGCGCCGCTTGCCGCCGGCATGTGTTTTTCCAACGAACCGATGATCGTCTTCCCCGGGAAATTCGGGATCCGGCTGGAAGACCATATGTACATGACCGCCGAGGGACCACGCTGGCTGACCAATCCGGCGGCGGGACCGACCGAGCCATTCTCCTGAGCAGGTCCCATCTCCTGCCCGCTCAGGCAGCGCCGGTTTTCAAGTGGCTGTCAGGCGGCTGACGATCGCTCACGCCGCGCAGATCGTCCGACAGAACCAGGAATATATTGCCCGCGATCTCGGCCAGCCGCTGGCGATCAGCGTAGCCTGAAGCGACCGGATTGAAGACGCGGAGGCTGCCCCGGCCCGCACATTAGCGAGGGTAGCCGGAAATTCGATCCGTAAAGTATTACTTCACAAACGTTACTTGCTTTCTGGCGTGGTAAAAGGTTTACTATGGTTAACCCTATAGTCTCGAGGATAGGATGATGGATTTGTTCAGAAGGGAGGGGGATGACCGCGCTCAACTGAAGAAAATGACACTGAATGGGAGATATAGAAATATAGCAGCGATGCTTTCGATAGCAGTGGTTGCCCTGTCTATATTCTTGATATCGTTTGGTGCTTTAATTGAATTTTTTCAACCTGCGTTTTTGTCAAACGTCATTCTCGACGACGTCCCTTTGCACTACATCGCCTGGTTCATGATTACCTTCGGGATCACGATCGCCGTCATCAACGTGATTTTGGCGGCAAGGCGGGAGATCGAGCAAGAAACGGCCGAAAGCATGCTTCCATCGGACGCAGCCGAGATCAAAAGGCAGGCTTTGCGTGACCTTCGAACACATCGAAACGGCTATGCGCGCTCCTCCAAGGTCAATCAATATCTCTGGAATTTTCTCACATTGGGGATCATCGTGTTGAGCGGTCTCTCATCGTTGTTTTCCGCCTATGGCCCGGTCGTCCCCAATTGGCTGCCAATGACCGCTTCCGCGCTCGTGGCACTTTTCGGCGTGATAATGGTTCAATTTCGCGTCAGGGATGTCTGGCAATTGAGAGAGCAGGGAAGGATTGAAGCGGAGGTGCTCGTCGCCGATGCTCACCTCATCGAGACAACGGACAATCTTGCAACGCTCAAACAGGCAGCCGCCCTCAGAAGGCGCGCCCATGCGCTCGAGATGAAACAACTCAACCAGCTCTTCGTGGAAACCACCGAAGCCAATCCGTAAGCCACTGTCGGCAGCTGGCGGGGCCGACGGAGCCGTTTATCTGAGCGGGCAGCCCCGCCCGCTCAGGCAATCTATCTCAGCTGCGCGATCATCCGCCGCCCTTTAATCCTGAATGCCGGAGGTGCTCCCCGCCTTGAGCTTGACCTCGACGACCGGGACGACGATCTGAGGTCGGCGCACCGGCAGGACGAATGTCATTTGATCATCACCGACGGGGAACTGAGTGTTCGCCCATAACGTATTGGCGGACGGGCGCAGCCAGGTGACCTCGCTGCCATCATGCAGGAATTGCGCATATTCGACTTTCCCCGCCAGCGCATCGAAATGCAGATGGCGATAGGGCCAGTTGAAGAGATGGATGTAGAGACGATCGCCATTCTGGGTCAGGCGGCAGTCGGCCGGAGCGGCGAAATCCGACTGGGTGCAGCCGACGATGCTGCGCTCGTGCAGTGCCATCCACTCCTCATAAGCAGCAAGGGCTGCAATCGCACGGTGATCGAGCGTGCCGCGCGCCGTCGGCCCGACATTCATCAGCAGATTGCCGCCCATGGCAACGGTGCCGACCAGCATCTGCACCAGTTGTTCCGTGCTTTTCCAAGTGTCCTCGTCGCGGTGATAGCCCCAGGAACCGCTGAGCGTGTGGCACGCTTCCCAGACGACGCGCCTGCCATCGCGGAGCGGCCGGGCGCGCGGCATATACTGCTCCGGCGTGACGATGTCGGGCTGCAAGCCGGCGAGATCGAGCCGATTGTTGATGATGATGTCGGGGGCAAGCTCGCGCACCAGGCGCACGAGCTTCTCGCTTTCCCAATCCTGATGGCCCTTTCCAACCAGGTCTCCGAGCTTCCACTGCGGATAGCTGAAGTCGAACCACATGATGTCGATCTGCCCGAACTCAGTCAGCAACTCGCGGACCTGTTCGCGCATGAAGGCGGCGTAACGCTGCATATCCCGGCCTTCGTTGATTTTCAGCGCATCGGGATGATTGCGCTGCGGGTGGCGCGGATCGACCGTGAAGTCGGGATGATGCCAGTCGATCAGCGAATAGTAGAACCCGATCCTCAGGCCCTCCGCACGGAAGGCGTCGACGAAGGGGCCGAGCAGATCCCGCCCATAAGGCGTGTTGGTCACCTTGAAGTCGGTGGCCTTGGTATCCCAGAGGCAGAAGCCTTCATGGTGCTTGGTCGTCAGCACCACATATTTCATGCCCGCAGCTTTCGCGCGTCTCGCCCATTCGCGGGGGTCGTAGAGATCGGGATCGAAATAATCGAAATATTTCTGGTAGTCGGCATCATCAAGTTCTTCGCGGCTCTTGACCCATTCATGGCGTGCCGGCAGGGCGTAAAGCCCCCAATGCACGAACATGCCGAACCGGTCGTGAACGAACCAGGCCTTCTTCTCCTCAGGCAGGGCCAGTGCCTGCAGATTGTTGATATCCATCGAATATTTCTCCTGTTGATAGGGAGTTCAGGTTGTTTCGCGGATAATGAGCTCCGGCACGATGACGATGCCGTGCTGACGGTTTCTGGTGGCGATGCGGCTGAGCAGCAGACGCACGGCTTCCTCCCCCATTTCGCGTTTTTGCACCCGCAGGGTGGTGAGCGCCGGAGACAGCAGTTCGGCAGTCGGGATATCGTCGAAACCGATCAGGGCGATTTGCCCGGGGATCGAAACGCCGGCGGCCCGGCAGGCCTTCATGGCGCCGATCGCATTGAGGTCGTTGTAGCAGACGAGAGCATCGACGCCTTGCGCCTCCGCCAGCAATTGCGCGGCCGCCGTTTGGCCGCCTGCCGCGGTGGGATCGCAATAAACGATGCCTTGCGCCTTAAGCCCGTGGGCCGCCAGCGTCTTGCGAAAGCCGACAAGACGGCTCTTGCCGCCGAACGAACTGCGCGGCCCGGCGATGATCGCGATCCTGCGGCGCCCGCGCTCGACCAGATGGTCGATGGCACGCGACGCTCCCGTCTCGTAGTCGGTGACGATCGTGCCGGCGACCTCGTTGGGCGCCTCGCGGTTGATGAGCACCACGGCACGGTGGGGCGCAAGCGCCTTATGCAGCGCGGCATCGGGCAGCCGCGCGCTGCAGACGATGATCCCGTCGACCCGGTGCCGCAGCAGGGTTTCGATGAGTTCTTCCTCCCGCTTGCTGTTTTCGACGACATTGGACAGGAGCAGGTTGTAGCCGGCGGCGCTCGCGGCATCCTCGGCTCCCCTGATGACTTCGGGGAAGAACGGATTGGTGATGTCGGGAACGAGAAGGCCGATGGCCTTCGATCGATCGGACCGCAATCCGCGCGCAAAGGGATTGGGCCGGTAATTGAGTTCGCTCGCCGCTAAAATAATCCGCTGGCTGGTCTCCGCGCTGGCTCCGCCCCGATCATTGAGCACGCGCGATACCGTCATCGGCGACACCCCTGCGGCACGAGCGACATCGGCAATGGTTATTTTGGATTCTGGCTCTTTGGGGCGGCTCAACTGGATGGTCTCATTAAAAGGAGGAGGAATTTACGATAACGATAACTAACACAATTTCCGGGAAAGCCAAGGCTGCTATGGCCAATGATAAGGCGTCGAGAATCTCTTTGACAAGATTTAACGGTAACGATAACGTTAGAGAAAGAGGAGAATACATTAACGATAACCTAGAGAATATTGGGAGGAGAGAATGCAACACGTCAGAATCTTAAGACGGCAGGTCGTCTCGACCGTTGCCGCGGCGATCCTCATGGGTGCCGGCTGGGCCGGTGTGGCATTCGGCTTTGAGGAGTCGCCGGAACTGAAGGCGCTGGTCGACGCCGGCAAGCTGCCGCCGGTCGAAAAGCGGCTGCCCAAGGAGCCGCTGGTGCTCACTCCGCTTGAATCGGTCGGTACCTATGGCGGCACCTGGCGCACGGCCACCTTTGGCGGTGGCGACAGCGAGATCGAACGTTCGATCGGCTATACGAGACTGGTCCGCTGGAATCCGGAATGGACCGAGGTGATCCCCGATCTCGCCAAGAGCGTCGAGGTCAATGCCGATGCCACCGAATATACGTTCATCTTGCGGGAAGGTACACGCTGGTCGGACGGCGAGCCCTTTACCGCGGACGATCTTGTGTGGTGGAACGAGAACGTGCTTCGCAACACCAAGATCACCCCTGCCGCACCCAACTGGCTGACCGCGGGCGGAGAGACCGTCAAGGTCGAAAAGCTCGCCGACGACAAGGTCGTCTTCAAATTTGCCGCGCCGAACGGCCTGTTCCTGATGAACATGGCGACCGTGCGCGGCTCCGATATTCTGGCGGCCGCACCGGCGCACTACCTCAAGCAATTCCACAAGGATTTCAATCCCGACGGCATCGAAGCCTTGGTGAAGGCAGCCGGCGCAACCGACTGGGTCCAGCTCTTCAACAACAAGATCGGCTTTCCCGGCCGCTGGCGCGATCTCGGCCGTCCAACACTCGATGCCTGGGTGCTGACCGCGCCCTATAACGGCACCACCCAGGTCGTCGCCGAACGCAATCCATACTATGCCAAGGTGGATACCGCAGGAAACCAGCTGCCTTACTTCGATCGGATCACCATCGATGTGATGCAGGATACCCAGGCGATCATCCTGAAGGCGATCAGCGGCGAAATCGACATGCAGAACCGCTTCATCGAGACGACGGACGCCCGTACGGTGATCGTGCAGAACCAGGAGAAGGGCGGCTACGGCCTGTTTATCGCCCGACCGGCGTGGTCGAACGCCCTGCTGATCACCCTGAACCAGACCCACAAGAATCCGGCCTTGCGCGCTGTTTTTTCCAACAAGGATTTCCGCATCGGCCTCAGCTATGCCATCAACCGCGAAGAGCTCAACCAGCTGATCTATGCCGGGCAGGCCAAGCCCTATCAGGCAGCGCCGCGTGAAGGCACTGCGCTCTACGACGAGAAGATGGCGACGCAGTATCTGGAGTATAATGTCGATCTCGCCAATCAGTATCTCGACAAGGCCGGCCTTACCAAACATGACGCCGAAGGCTACCGCCTCGGTCAGGACGGCAAGCGGATTACCTTTGCGATCGACGCCTTGACCGGAAGCCCGATCCAGGTGGACGCCCTCGAGATGATCCAGCGCTACTGGCGGGCTGTCGGCATCGACATGCAGCCCCGCCCGGCCGAACGTTCGCTGATCTTCTCCCGCCTGCAGAACAATGAGAATGACGGCCTGGGATGGGTTGGCGGCGGTGGCTACGACTTCCTCGGCCTGCTCGATCCCAAATGGTATTTCCCGCACGAATACGAATCGAGCTTTGCGACAGCCTGGGGCCTCTACTACCAGAACCCCAAGGATCCGAACGCGCAAGAACCGAGCTCCGCTGCCAAGAAGCAGATGGATCTTTACCGGCAGGTGAAGGAAGCGCCGACGCTCGAAAAGCAGTTGGCCGCGATGAAGGAACTGCTGGCGATCACCCGTGACGAATTTTACGTCATCGGCACCAACCTGGAGCCGGACCGCGTCGGAATCGTCAAGACCAATATGCGCAATGTCCCGAAGGTCATTCCCAGCACATCGTTCTACATGACGCCGGGACCGGCAAAGCCCGAGACCTTCTACTACCAGCAATAACGGAACGCGACCGACAGGGATGGCGCTCGCGGGCGCCATCCCATCGACACCAGCCCAGTCCCAATCATCCGATCGGCGATCGCCGATTGAAGGAGCTTGACCATGGCCGGCTTCATCATCAGACGCCTGCTTTATATGATCCCGATGATGTTTGCGATCTCCGTCGTGACCTTCATCATCATCCAGTTGCCGCCCGGCGATTTCCTGACCGCGCTGACCGCGCGTCTGGCCTCCCAGAACGAAACGATCGATCCCAGCGTCATCGCCGGCCTGCGTGAGCGTTATGGCCTCGATCAGCCCTGGGCGGTGCAATACTGGAAATGGATCAGCGGCATCCTGCTGCGCGGCGATTTCGGCCAGTCGCTGGATTGGAACAAGCCGGTCAGCGAGCTGATCTGGGCCCGGATGGGCCTGACGATGGTGGTCTCGGTCACCACGCTGCTCTTCGTCTGGGCGGTGGCCTTTCCGATCGGCATCTATTCGGCCGTGCGGCAATATTCGGTGGGGGATTACGTCGCCACCTTCTTCGGCTTCCTCGGCCTTGCCATCCCGAACTTCCTGCTGGCGCTGGTGCTGATGTATGTTTCGGCACAGTATTTCGGCCAAAGCACCGGCGGGCTGTTTTCGCCCGCCTATATCAACGCCGTCTGGAGCTGGGCCAAGCTCGGCGATCTCATCTCGCATATGTGGATACCGGTCGTCGTGCTGGGCACGGGCGCCACCGCGGCGCTGATCCGGATCATGCGCGCCAACCTGCTCGACGAACTCAACAAGCCCTATGTCGATATGGCCCGCGCCCGCGGCTTGAGCGAAATCCGGCTGCTGTTGAAATATCCGGTGCGGGTGGCGCTTAACCCGTTCATCTCGACCGTCGGCTGGGTGCTGCCGCACCTCGTCTCCGGCTCGGTGGTGGTCTCCATCGTTCTCAGCCTGCCGATCACCGGGCCACTGCTGCTCAATGCCCTCTTTGCCCAGGACATGTATCTGGCCGGCACGTTCATCCTGCTGATGAGCATGCTGACGCTGATCGGCACGCTGATCTCAGACCTGCTGCTCGCCTGGCTCGATCCACGCATTCGCAACGGCTGAAGGACCATATCAATGACCGATCAAGCCATCGCGCTATCACCTGAACTGATCCAGAATTCCGACGCGGTCGCCGGGCAGTGGAAGCTCATCTGGCGCCGCTTCCGTCGCCATCGGCTGGCGCTGGCGGCAGGCGTGGTCATCTTTTTGATCTACCTAGTCGCCCTGTTTGCCGAGGTTCTCGCCCCGGTTTCGTCGCAGACCTACGATTCCCGCTATACCTATGCGCCGCCGCAACAGATCAAGTTCGCCGGCTACGACGCGGCCGGACAGTTTCATCCGCTCTACGTCAACGGTTATTCGATGAAAGTTGACCCGATCGCGCTCAGCCGCAATTACGTGCCCGATCCGGCCGTCGTCATCCCCCTCGGCTTCTTCGTCAAGGGCGAACCCTACCGGCTCTGGGGGCTGTTCGATTTCGACCGGCACCTGATCGGCCCGATCGAGATGGGCAAACCATTCTACCTGTTCGGCGCCGACCGCCTCGGTCGCGACGTCTTCAGCCGGACGGTCCACGGCACTCGCGTTTCGATGTCCGTGGGGCTGATCGGGGTGGCAATCAGCCTCATCCTCGGCATCATCCTGGGCGGCATTTCAGGGCTCTACGGCGGCTGGGTGGACGATGTCATCCAGCGTTCCATCGAGCTCATCAACTCTATCCCGACCATCCCGCTGTGGATGGGCCTTGCGGCCGCCGTCCCGATCAGCGCCGATCCGATCCTGGTCTATCTCTGGATCACCATCATCCTGTCGCTGATCGGCTGGACCGACCTAGCGCGGGTGGTGCGCGGCCGCTTCCTGTCGCTCAAGACGGAAGACTTCGTGATCGCCGCCCGTCTCGACGGCTGTTCGCAGATGCGCATCATCTGGCGGCACATGGTGCCGTCCTTCATGAGCCACATCATCGCCTCGGTGACGCTCGCCATCCCGACGATGATCCTCGCAGAAACCGCGCTCTCCTTCCTCGGCATCGGCCTGCGCCCGCCGGTGGTGAGTTGGGGCGTGCTGCTTCAGGAGGCGCAGAACATTCTCGCGGTCTCGAGCGCGCCTTGGCTGTTTCTTCCGGGCCTCGCGGTGATCGTCACCGTGCTCGCCCTCAATTTCCTCGGTGATGGATTACGCGATGCTGCAGATCCCTATGAATACTGATCCCAATTTTGCCGCTGCCGGCGGCCGGCACGGGGAGCGCGACCCGCTGATCGAGGTCGTTGATCTCAGGACCCATTTCTTTGGGGGTGCGGGCACCATCAAGGCGGTCGACGGCGTCTCCTTTTCCATTCCGCGCGGCAAGACGGTCTGCGTCGTCGGCGAATCCGGTTCGGGCAAGAGCATCACCGGCCGCTCGATCCTCAACCAGGTTCCGCGGGGAGGGCGGATCGTCTCGGGGGCAATCCGCTACCGGCCGGATCCGGCAGCACCCTCCGTCGACCTGGCGGCGCTCGATTCGCGCGGCCATGACATGCGGGCAATCCGCGGCGCCCAGATCGGCCTGATCAGCCAAGAGCCGATGGCGGCCCTTTCCCCCGTTCATACGATCGGCAACCAGATGGTCGAGGTGATCCGCTTGCATCTGAAGATGGGAAAGAAGGAGGCGCGCGAACACGCCATAGAGACGTTGGCTCTGGTCGGCATCCCGCGGCCAGCCGAGCGTATGGAAAACTATGCCTTCCAGTTTTCCGGCGGCATGCGCCAGCGCGTCTGCATCGCCTTGGCGCTCGCCTGCCGCCCCAAGCTGCTGATCGCCGACGAACCGACGACGGCGCTCGATGTGACCACCCAGGCTAATATCCTCGATCTGCTCGCCTCGCTGCAGGCCGAATTCGGGCTCTCGGTGCTGTTTGTGACCCATGATCTCGGTGTGGTGGCCGAAATCGCCGACGAGGTCGTCGTCATGTATGTCGGCCGGGTCGTGGAGGCAGGCAATGTCGACACGATCTTCCACGCACCTGTTCATCCCTACACCAAAGCGCTGCTGCAATCGGTGCCGCGCATGCATGGGCAACCCACCGAACGGCTGGCGATCATAGATGGCATGGTGCCCTCGCGTTTCAACCGGCCCCAGGGCTGCGGCTTTCATCCCCGATGCAAAGAGGCAAGGGCGGGCCTGTGCGACCAAAAGGATCCGCAGCCCGTCTCCATCGGCGACGGGCATGTCGCCAGCTGTCTGCTTTACGAAGGAAGACAATGATGGCCGATCCCATGACACAGCCAAGCCCGCTGCTCGAACTGAACGATCTCCGGATGCATTTCCCCATTCGCAAGGGCGCCTTCCGGCGTGTGGTCGGACACGTCAAGGCGGTCGACGGCGTCTCGCTTCGCGTCCAGGATGGCGAAACACTCGGCATCGTCGGGGAGTCCGGTTGCGGCAAGTCCACGCTTGCGCGCACGGTGCTGCGCATCTATCAGCCGACGAGCGGCGAAATCCGCTATCGCAGCCGCAGTGGCGGCACCGTCGATCTCGCGGCGTTGTCGGGTTCTGCCCTCGACGAAATCCATCGCGACCTGCGCATCGTGTTTCAGGATCCGCAATCTTCGCTCAATCCGCGCCTTCCGGTCATCGACATCATCGGCGAGGTGCTCGGTGTCAACGGCATCGCCAAGGGCCGCGAGCTCGAGCACCGGGTCGCCGACCTCATGCAGAGCGTCGGCCTGCGGCCCGAATACATGCACCGCTATCCCCATGCGTTCTCCGGCGGCGAACGCCAGCGCATCGGCATTGCCCGGGCGCTGGCCTCCAATCCGCGCCTGGTAATCGCCGATGAGGCCGTTTCGGCGCTCGATGTCAGCGTGCAGGCACAAACCATCAACCTGCTGCAGGACCTGCAGGAACAGTTCGGCCTGACCTATCTCTTCGTCGCTCACGACCTCTCGGTCGTCCGGCACATCTCGGACAATATCGCCGTCATGTATGTCGGCCGGGTGGTCGAAAAGGCGCCGACGGAGCAGATCTTCTCGCGCCCGCTCCACCCCTACACCGAAGCGCTGCTCTCGGCCGTGCCGATCGCCGATCCGAGGATGCGCCGCCACGGCCAGCGCATCCGGCTGGCGGGCGAGGTCGCCGATCCCGCCCATCCGCCTCCCGGCTGCGCATTTCATCCGCGCTGTCGCTACGCCACTGAGCTTTGCAAGCAGGAGGTCCCGGGCTTACGCACCGTCACGGACGATGGGCATGCAGTGGCCTGTCATTACGCCGAATCCCTGACGCTTAATCCCTTTGCCGACCGTATCGTTCCGGAGTTCAATTGATGCCCGAATTCATTCCACGCTCCGAGCAGCATCCCATCGTGGATACCTCCTCCACGACGCTCGATCTCATCTACTTCGATCTCGTCACGCTCGCCTCCAACGAGCAGGACATCCGGCGGCTGCCCGCGCACGAAAGCCTCTACGTTGTGCTGTCGGGTCAGGTGGATATCGAGGTCGATGACATCATGTTCGAAGCGGTGGGCCGGCGAGCCGATATCTGGGGAGGCGATGCGGACTCGGTTTACGCGCCCGTCGGCGCCAATGTCCGGATATCGGCTCGTGGCGCGGCTGCGGAAGTCGCCATCGCCGGCGGCCTCTGCGACACGCGCTACGCCCCGTTTCGCATCACGCCGGATGAGGTCGACGCGGTCAATGTCGGCTCTCCGGACACCCATAGCCAGCGGCGGATCGTCCATCTGCTCGGCCAACGGCAGAACGGGCGCTGCGGCAACCTGCTGGTGAGCGAACTCTATGCCGGCGAAGGCTGCTGGTCCGGCTATCCCCCGCACAAGCACGATACCGAAGACGGCGATGTCGAGACCCGGCACGAAGAACTCTATCACTACCGCTTCCAGCCCGAGACCGGTTTCGGCAGCCAGATCACCTATGACGACGACGGTCCGGTCAAGATCCTCATGACCCGCAACGGCGACACTGTCCTGGTCGACCGGGGTTACCACCCGACTGTCACCTCGCCGGGGCACCGGGGCTATATCTTTACCATTCTCGTCGGCAAGCATCGCCGGGGGCTGATCCAGCGCTTCGATCCCGCCCATCAGCATCTAACCAAGACCATCCCCGGCATCGACGCGATGCGCGACAAGTTCAAATAATCCGGCGCTTGGCCTCGTGCGCCGGCATTGCGGCGCACTGCCAAAATTCCGCCCAAGGAGAGACGACCATGCGTGAACGTACGCGAATAAACGTTGATGCCAGTGAAGCGGTACGCCCGTTCAACCGGTTCTGGCGCGGCACCGGCTTTTCGCCGGCCGAGCTGCTGCTCGAGCCCGAGATGCGGCAGATGCTTGCTTATATCGGCGGCCTGCCGAATGAGGGCATCCGGTTCCTGCGGGTGCATTATCTCTACAATCTGCTGAGTGCGAGGGGCGGCGGCTATGACTGGTCGCTGCTCGACAGCGCGCTCGACGTGATGATCGAACACCGCCTGAAGCCGTTCTTCGAGCTGATGGGCAACCCGTCGGGTCTGTTCACCGATTATGAGGACATGGATCAGGTCAAGCGCTGGCGGGATCTCGTAACAGTGACGGTCGACCGTTATGGCGCGCGTTACGGCATGGATGAATTGCGCACATGGTATTTCGAAACGACGAACGAGGCCGATTCCGGCTGGTGGACCTACGGGATCAAGGGCTACACCAACTATTATGACGCCTGCGTCGCGGGGCTCGATGCCATCGATCCCAACCTGGCGATGGGCGGGCCCGGCACCGCCCGCACGCTGTCGCCGATCTTTCGCGCCCTGATGGCCCATTGCGACAGCGGCACGAGTTGCCTGACCGGCGATGGCCCGCCGCGCATCGACTACATCTCGATCCATGAAAAGGGCGTCAACGGCAGCAAGGAAGACCTGACCCCGAAAACCAACGCCATCGTCGACCGCACGTTGCTCGTCGTCGACTATCTCAAGGAGCATCACCCGCGCCTCGCGGGCCTGCCCATCATCAACGACGAATGCGATCCGCAGCTCGGCTGGAGCGATCATCATAGCTGGCACGGCAAAGCCTATTATGCCGGGATCATCGCCCGCATCATCGAACAGCACGACCGGCGCATCATCGCCCCGAAAGCGGCGAATTTCACCTTCCTCAGCAATGACCACGCCTTTATCGGCGGCTGGAGCCAGCGCACGATCTTTGCCTATTTCGGCTCGCGCAATTTCACCAAGGCGCAGTGGGAGCACGAGACCAATCTGGATATGCTGGTCACGGATGTCGATAGGGCGCCGCCCTTCGACATCATCAAGAAGCCTGGCCTCACATCGATGGAACTGCTGGCAACGCTTGGCGATACCGTTTGCAAAGTGACGGCCGAACCGCCGCTTGCTCCCGACCAGGATGGCTTGGCGATCCTGCCGACGCGGCTGCCGGGCGGCGGTGTTTCCATCAGCCTCATCCATAGCGTCGATGCCATCAACCGTTCGGGCCGGACCGCCGTCCGTCTCGAGGTGAGCGGTTTGGTTCCCGGCCGCCACGCGCTTTGCCTGCTGCGCATCGACGAGGAATTCACCAATCCGATGGAGGTCTGGGAAGCCCAGCGCGACGAAAGCAACCCGCGTGGGCTCTTCGAGCCGGTCGGCGCACCGCCCGCACCGACCGAAGCGCAGTTTGCCGAAATGCGCCGGGCGCAGGAGCCCGCCTTGCTGCATCCGATCAGCGTCGTCGAGTGCGATGACGGCCGGACCAGTGTCGACCTCGATGTGCCATTGCCGTCGCTGACGCAGGTGCTTGTCGTTCCCGATATCGGCGCGCCGCCGGCTGCACCGACCGGCCTTGTCGTCGAACGCTACCTTGGTCTTGGCGGTCGGGAGGAGCGCATGCTGTTCTGGGCTGCCGGCGATGCCGGGCCGGCCATCTTCTATGATGTCCTGGTCAGCACCGATGGCGGGACTTTTGAAAAGGTCAGTCCGGCGCCGCTGATCTCGACGGCATTTCTGCACATGTCGCCGCCGGAGGGCGTGCGTTATGCGGTGCGCGCCCGCGATGCATTCGGCCGCCGCAGCGAGCTTTGTGTCTCCCGCTCATGAACAATGCCCTTCTGCCTGGGATCTGATCGATGGATATCGCCTATTTCACCAAGACCCTGGAGGGCCTGTCGCTCGAGAAGGCGGCCGGGATCACTGCCGGTTTGGGATTCGACTGCGCTGATCTTCTTATTCGTGACGGTCACGCCGTTTCCCCTGACAGGTCGGAGGAAATCGTCAATGCGGTAAAACTCTTTGCCGTGGCCGGCCTGCGCACCCCGATGGCGACCATCGATTCCACCCGGCCCGACGATGCCGCATCCCGGCTTCTCGGTTGTTGCGGCGAGGCCGGCATCGGGCAGGTCCGGCTTGGCTTCTGGCGCTACGACCCGTCGCAGCGCTGGCAGGCCCAGGTCGACGAGGCGCGGCGCGATCTCGACGGCTTCGAGCGCCTGGCCGAACGCTTCGGCATCAAGCTGACGATCCAGCTTCACGGCGGCACCCTGCACAGCTCGGGCGCGCTGGCGGTGCGATTGCTGGCCGGTCGTGATCCCATCAGGATAGGCGCCTATCCCGATCCGGCCAATCAGATCATTCGCGAGGGGAGCGAGGACTGGCGTCTGACGCTTGATATTCTCGATCCGTGGTTCTGCTGCATGGGCGTCAAGAATAGCGGTTGGTCGCCCGGCGCTTACGGACCGCACGGCCTGCGCGCCTGGCATTCGGACTGGTACGGGCTCGACGAAGGCATGGTGCCGTGGAACGAAATCGTCCCGCATCTGGTGGCCACAGGCTTTACCGGCGTGGTCTCGATGCATTCCCAATACCGCGTCTCCCGAGAGCAGGCGCTCGACAAGGTCCGCGCTGATCTTGCCCATCTCAGGCGCCTGGTCGCCGCAGCGAAAGAGTAGAACCATGATTGAACAAGCTCCCGTTATCGCCGTACTGCTGACCGAAAAGACCCGCCGGATGATGCTGGACGATGTGGCGATTGCCCAGTTGAACGCCCTTGGCGAGGTGCGTTGGCCGACCGGTGCCGCAATCGACGCTGCCGATGTCGACCAGCTGCTGCAGGGCGCTGTCGCGTGCCTCACCGGATGGGGCACGCCGCCCTTCGATCCCGCCGCGCGCCAACGCCATCCGCAACTCGCCCTCGTCGCCCATTCGGCAGGCAGCGTCCGAACACTCGTTCCCGCCCGTCTGTTCGACGATGGCCTTCGCGTCACCCATGCCGCCTCGAAAATTGCCGCCTCGGTTGCCGAGTTCGTCGTCGCCGAAGCGCTGCTCGCCATGCGCGGCATTCATCGGCTGCATCATCAATTGCGCAGCGGCGGTGAATGGCTCGACGTCCGCGCAGCCGTGCCACAGAGATTGCTGGGCGCCAGAACGGTTGGCATCGTCGGCGCCGGATATGTGGGCCGGGCGGTCATGCGCCTTCTCGTTCCCTTCGGCTGCGGCGTACTGGTTGTAGATCCGTTTCTCCACGATAGCGAGGCTGCTGCGCTCGGCGTTTTCAGAGCCGGGCTGAACGATATGCTGGCCCAGGCAGACGTGGTCTCTCTGCATGCGCCCTTCCTGCCCGAAACGCGCCGCATGATCGGTGCCCGCGAACTGGCGCTATTGCGCCCCGGTACGCTGGTCATCAACACGGCGCGCGCGGAGCTGGTCGACGAGGCGGCGCTGCTCGCCGAGATCCGCTCCGGCCGCATCGAGGCGGCTCTCGACGTCTTTGACCACGAGCCGCTGCCTCCGTTCCGCGATCCCGCACTGGCCAATGTCACCATTTCGCCGCACGCCGCGGGTCACACCGAAGAGGCGCATCTCGCCCAAGGGCAGGCCATGGTGGATGAGATCGGCCGGCTGCTTCGCCGCGAACCGCTCCACCACGAAGTGTCCCGTGCCATGCTCGACCGGATGGCATGACCATGGACAGAAGCATTGGAGGCTCCGTGACGGCGCCACGCATCAGAATCATCGAGATCGACGCTTTCGAGCGCGATGTCAGGCTGCGCCTGCCGTTCCGCTTTGGTGCGGCAACTCTCGAAAAGGCGCCGCAAGCCTTCCTCAGGGTCCGTGTCGAGGATGAAGAGGGGCGAACCGCCCTTGGTGCGGCCGCCGAGATGATGGTGCCGAAATGGTTCGACAAAAGTCCGGCCTTCACGCCGGCGCAAAATGTCGATCAGTTGCGCACCTCGATCCGTACCGCTGCGGCTGCTGCGCTCGAACCGTCTGCGCCGGCGACATTGTTTGCCGCTGCCCAACGGAACGAGGCGGAATCCGTAAGACGGCTGCCTGGAAATCCATTGGCCGCCTGTTTCGGCCCTTCCCTCATCGCCCGCGCCGTGCTCGATGCCTATTGCCGTCTTGCCGGCATTTCCTTCTTCGAGGCGGTGCGGGACAATCTCGTCGGCATCGGCGGCCCCATGCTGCCCGGCGATATCGATGCGGACGCCGCCTCAGCGATGCTTGCCAGCCTTCGTCCTGCCGGCTCGATCTCGGCCCGGCATACGATCGGGCTTGTCGATCCGATCAGCGAGGGCGATATCGCTCATCCCGCCGGCGACGGCCTGCCGGAAAGCCTCGAGGCGGTGATAACACGCTATGGCAACCGCTGGTTCAAGATCAAGCTATCAGGCACGATCGATGCCGATATCGACCGCCTGACGCGGATCGCCGCCGTGCTGGACCGCCTGCCCGACTATCGGGTGACGGTCGACGGCAACGAACAGTTTGGCGCCGCCGAACAGCTCGCCGCCTTGCTGGCGCAAATCGAGGCGACGCCCCGGCTAGCCCGGTTGCGTGCGGCCATTGCCTTTGTCGAACAGCCGTTCTCGCGCGCGATCACCATGGAAACGCCGCTGGGGGATCTGGCGGCGCAATTGCCCTTCCTGATCGATGAGAGCGACGACGGCGATGGCGCCTTCGCCGGCGCCAGGCGGCTTGGTTATACCGGCGTCTCCTCGAAAACCTGCAAGGGCATCTACCGTTCACTCATGAAGGCGATCCGCATCAGAACCGGAACCGTGCCGGGACTGTTCCTCTCGGGCGAGGATCTGACCTGCCAGGCGGGGCTTGCCGTGCAGCAGGATCTGGCGCTGGTCTCGCTGCTCGGCCTCTCCCATGTCGAGCGCAACGGCCATCACTATGTGGCCGGCATGCAGGGTGCGCCGCAGGCGGAGAAGGCGCGCTTTGCCGCGGCCCATCCCGATCTCTACGAGCAGGGTGCCAACGGACCGCTGCTGTCGATCCGCGATGGCCGGATCGCCATCGGCTCGCTCGGGGCGGTCGGCTACGCGAGCGGCGCCTTGCCCGATTTCGAAGCCATGACGCCAATGTCATGACGCCTGACCCCACCGTGCAACAGGTCGCCAAAGACTATGTGGACCTTTATGTCGCGGTCGGTGCCGGCTACCTCACAGGACAAGGGCCTGTCGCCTCCGAACGAGCGGCGAAGTCGGGATGACGGCGGCCATCGGGCGGCTTCCTCGCTATCGCCCAGTGAGGTCCAGGATGCGCATCGCGAGCTTGAGATGCGGCAGGTCCAGCATGCGCCCGTCAAGCTGGACGGCGCCCGCGTCGGGCGTGGCGGCGAAGGCGGCAGCGACTTTCTCGGCCCAGGCGATCTCGGAAGGATCCGGCGTGAAGGCGTGATTGATCACTTCGACCTGGCTCGGATGGATGGCCATCATGCCGGAAAAGCCGTCGCGCCGGGCGCGGCCGACATAGGCCCTGAGACCGTTGAGATCGCGGAAATCGGGATAGACGGTGTCGATTGCCGGAACGGCGGCAGCATGGGCGCCAAACAGCACCAGCGAGCGGGCAAGCTCGTAAGGCGGGGTATAACGGCCGTCCGTCCTCCGCGCGGTCGTGGCCCCCATGGCGGCGGGCAAATCCTCCGCACCCCATGTCAGGCCGCAAAGGCTGGTCGAGACATCCCGATAGCTGCCGATCTCGAAGATCGCGCATGGCGTTTCGGTTGCGATCGGCAAGATGGGAATTACAGATACAAGAGAGCCTGCGAGCTTCAGCACCGAGGCGGCACCCTCGGCTTTCGGCAGCACGATCGCGAAAGGATGAAGGCCGCTCAAAGCGGCAAGGTCGTCTTCGAATTCTGGCGAGGCGAGGGGATTGATGCGGATAAGGAGAGGGGTCTCGCCGGCATGATGCAAGACGAACTCGTGCACGCTCTCGCGCGCTTTCGGCTTGTTTAGGGGCGCAACCGAATCTTCCAGGTCGAGAATGACAGCATCGGCGCCCGAGGCGAGCGCTTTTTCGAAACGCTCCGGCCGGTCACCGGGCGCAAAGAGCAGCGAGCGCAACCTCATGACGGCTTCACCTTCAGCATTGCCGTGCGCAGGCACTGGCAGACGATCTCGCCGCGCTGGTTCAGGGTGATATGCCGGAAGGTGACGATGCCGGCATCGGGGCGGGAGTTCGAGCGACGCAGCTCCATCGCCTCAGTTTCCACCCGCAGCGTATCGCCGATGAAGACCGGCTTCGGCATCGTCACTTTGTCATAGCCGAGATTGGCGACGAGCGTGCCGAGCGTCGTGTCGCCGACCGAAATGCCGACGGTGAGGGCAAAGGTGAAGGTGCCGTTGACGACGATCCGGCCGAATTCGGTGCCGGCCGCATAGTCGGCATCGAGATGCAGCGGCTGCGGATTGTGGGAAAGCGTCGTGAAGAGCAGGTTATCGGTCTCGGTGACCGTGCGGCGGAGGTCGTGGGCGATGCGGTCGCCGACCGTCCATTCGTCGAAATAACGGCCGGCCATCAAACCTCCTCCTTCACAATGCTGACGACCAGCTGGTTTTCCGAGACCCTGATCCCCGAGGAAACCTGCAGTTTTTCGACGATGCCGTCGAAGGGCGCACGCAGAGAATGTTCCATTTTCATCGCTTCGACCGTCAGCAGGCGGTCCCCCTTGGCGACACGATCGCCTTCGGCCACATCCACCGAAATGACGAGGCCGGGCATGGGAGAAAGGATCGCACCATCGCCGGCACCCTGACTTGCCTCGACTTCGCTAGCGACGGGCAGGCTGATCGGCCAGGCATTGCCGGCGTCGAAAAGCACCGTGGTTTCACCTGATGTGACGGTATTGGCCTCAAGCTCCGGGCGTGATTGCCCCCAATGGAGGTGATCGCCGATCCGGATGCGCACCCTCCTGTCATCCGCGCCGGCGATGCGGAACCCGGCAAGCGCGGACCAGGGATCACCATCCTTTTTTCTTGAAAGTAACGTGGCCGCGGTGTCGATCGCGATTTCGCTCGGCTCCGTCGCCACCAGGCTATCGCCATGGCGGTCGAGAAAGCCGGTATCGATCCGAGCTGCGCGAAAATCCGGATCGACGGCGATGCGGGCGAGAAGGCCGGCATTGGATCTGACCGGCCAGACCTCGATGGCGGCGCAGGCGGCTGCGAGCTTCGAAAGTGCCGCCTCGCGGTTCGGCCCGTGGGCGACGATCTTGGCAATCATCGGGTCATAGAAGGCGGTGATTTCATCCCCTTGCTCGACGCCGCTATCGACGCGGATTGTGTCAGGCAGGCGCAGATGTTCGAGCCGGCCGGTCGAGGGCAGATAGCCGGCGGCAGGATTTTCGGCATAGAGCCGGGCTTCGAAGGCCCAGCCGTTCATGGCGATCTCGTCCTGCACTTTCGGCAGCGGTTCGCCGCCAGCGACCTTCAGCTGCCAGAGCACCAGATCCTCGCCAGTAATTGCCTCGGTGACCGGGTGTTCCACCTGCAGGCGGGTGTTCATTTCCATGAACCAGATGCGATCCGGATGCAGGCCCCCGGAGGCATCGGCGATGAATTCAATGGTGCCGGCGCCGACATAATTCACCGCTCTTGCGGCTTTCACCGCCGCATCGCAGATCAATGCCCGGGTAGCGGCATCGAGGCCGGGGGCAGGGGCTTCCTCGATGACCTTCTGGTGACGGCGCTGCAGCGAACAATCGCGTTCGAAGAGATGAACGTAGTTGCCGAGCGTATCGGCGAAAACCTGCACCTCGATATGACGCGGATTGGCGATATAGCGTTCGATCAGAACACGGTCGTCGCCGAAGGAAGCGGCCGCCTCACGGCGGCAGGAGGCGAGAAGTTCGGCGAAATCCTGCGGGCGATCGACGCGGCGCATGCCCTTGCCGCCGCCACCGGCGACCGCCTTGATGAGCACGGGATAACCGATGTTTTTCGCCTCGGCCGTCAGCCTCTCTTCGCTCTGGTCCGCGCCGATATAGCCGGGGGTCACGGGCACGCCTGATGCCTGCATCAATTCCTTCGCCGCGTCCTTGAGCCCCATCGCCCGGATGGCAGCCGGGGGTGCACCGACCCAGAGGATGCCGGCCTTTTCCACCGCTTCGGCAAATCCGGCATTTTCCGAAAGGAATCCGTAGCCCGGGTGGATCGCCGCAGCGCCGGTTTTCCGGGCGGCATCGAGGATGCGGGTCTGAGAGAGATAGCTTTCGCGGGCCGGCGAGGGGCCGATGGCGATCGCCTCGTCCGCCTCCCTGACGAAGGGCAGGCCGGCATCGGCTTCGGAATAGACGGCGATGGTGCGGATGCCGAGCATCTTGGCCGTGCGGATGATGCGGCGGGCGATTTCGCCCCTGTTGGCAATGAGAAGGCTTTCCATCATACCGCGCCTCACATCCTGAACAGGCCGAAGCGCGGCCCTTTCGGGATCGGCGCATTCAGGCAGGCGGAAAAGGCAAGGCCCAGCACATCCCGCGTCTGGCGCGGATCGATGATGCCGTCGTCCCAGAGGCGGGCGGTGGCATAATAGGGATTGCCCTCGGCCTCGTAGCCGGCGCGGATCGGCGCCTTAAAGGCTTCCTCCTCTTCAATAGGCCAATTCTCACCGCGCGCCTCCATGGCGTCCCGGCGGATCGTGGCGAGCACCGAGGCCGCCTGTTCGCCGCCCATCACGCTGATGCGGCTGTTCGGCCAAGTGAAGAGAAAGCGCGGGCGATAGGCGCGGCCGCACATGCCGTAATTGCCGGCGCCGAAGCTGCCGCCGATGATGACGGTGACCTTCGGCACTGTGGCGGTTGCCACCGCCGTCACCAGCTTTGCCCCATCCTTGGCGATGCCGCCGGCCTCATAGCGGCCGCCGACCATGAAGCCGGAGATATTCTGCAGAAACAGCAAAGGTATGCGGCGCTGGCAGGCGAGCTCGATGAAATGCGCGCCCTTCAGTGCGCTTTCGGAAAACAGCACGCCGTTATTGGCGATGACGGCAACGGGCATGCCCCAGATGCGGGCGAAGCCGCAGACCAGTGTGGTGCCGTAGAGTGGCTTGAACTCATGCAGTTCCGAGCCATCGACGATCCGGCCGATGACCTCGCGCACATCATAGGGCGAGCGCACATCCTCCGGGATCAGGCCGCAGAGATCCTCGGGATCGAGTTTCGGCGGCCGTGGCTTCTGCAGGTCGATATCAATGGCCTTCACGCTGTTGAGAGTGGCTGCGATATCACGCACGAGCAGCAGCGCATGTTCGTCGTTTTCGGCCACATGATCGACGACGCCGGAGCGGCGGCCATGGGTTTCGGCGCCGCCGAGCTCTTCGGCTGAAATGATCTCGCCGGTCGCGGCCTTCACCAGCGGCGGGCCGGCGAGGAAGATCGTGCCCTGATTGCGCACGATGACCGTCTCGTCCGACATGGCGGGCACATAGGCGCCGCCGGCGGTACAGCTTCCCATCACGCAGGCGATCTGTGGGATTCCCTCGGCCGACATCTGGGCCTGATTGTAGAAGATCGCGCCGAAATGATCGCGGTCGGGAAAGACCTCGGCCTGATGCGGAAGATTGGCGCCGCCGCTATCGACGAGGTAGATGCAGGGCAGGCGGTTCTGCAGGGCGATCTCCTGCGCCCGCAGATGTTTCCTCACCGTCATTGGGAAATAGGCGCCGCCCTTCACCGTCGCGTCATTGGCGACGATCATTACCTCGCGGCCGGAAACGCGGCCGATGCCTGATATGATGCCGGCGCCGGGGGCCTCGTCATCATACATGCCGTTGGCGGCCAGCGTGCCGATCTCCAGGAACGGGCTGCCGGCATCGATGAGCAGCTGGATGCGATCGCGCGGCAGGAGCTTGCCCTTGCCGGTATGGCGCTCGCGCGCCGTTTGTGATCCGCCCTCGCGCGCTTTCGCCGAACGATCGAGGAGTTCGTCGATCAGGGCTTTATTCTTGCTGGCATTGGCCTTGAAGCTGTCGCTGTCGCGATCGATCGCAGTCGAAATCACCGTCATGATGCGATGAGCTCCCGGCCGATCAGGTAGCGGCGGATCTCATTGGTGCCGGCGCCGATATCGTAAAGCTTGGCGTCGCGCAAAAAGCGTTCGACCGGCCATTCCTTGGTATAGCCGGCGCCACCGAGCGCCTGGATCGCCTCCAGCGACACTTTCACGGCGTTCTCGCTGGCGAAAAGGATCGCAGCAGCAGCATCCGTGCGCGTCGCGCGGCCGGCATCGCAGGCGCGGGCGACGGAATAGACATAGGCGCGCGCCGAATTCAGCGCCACATACATGTCGGCGATCTTGCCCTGCATCAGCTGGAAATCGCCGATCGCTTTGCCGAATTGCTTGCGATCACGCACATAGGGCAGCACGACATCGAGGCAGGCTTGCATGATGCCGAGCGGCCCGCCGGCGAGCACGGCGCGCTCATAATCGAGGCCGGACATCAGGATCTTCACGCCTTCTCCCTCCCGGCCCATCAGCGCCTCGGCCGGCACCGCGCAATCCTCGAAGACCAGTTCGGCCGTGTCGCTGCCGCGCATGCCGAGTTTGGAAAGCTTCTTGGAGACGCTGAAGCCGGGCAGGCCTTTCTCGATGATCAAGGCGGAAATGCCTTTCGGGCCGGCTGCGGGATCGGTCTTGGCATAGACGACAAGCGCGTCGGCATGCGGCGCGTTAGTGATCCAGAACTTGGTGCCGTTCAGAATATAGCGATCGCCTTTTTTCTCGGCACGCAACCGCATGGAGACGACATCGGAACCGGAGCCGACCTCCGACATGGCGAGCGCGCCGACATGTTCGCCGGAGATCAGCTTCGGCAGGTGGCGGCGCTTTTGTTCCGGCGAGGCCCAGCGGCGGATCTGGTTGACGCAGAGATTGGAATGGGCGCCGTAACTGAGCCCCACGGAGGCCGAGGCGCGCGAAACCTCTTCCATGGCGACGACATGATCAAGATAACCAAGACCGGCGCCGCCGAATTCTTCTTCGACGGTGATTCCGTGCAGGCCGAGCGCACCCATCTCGGGCCAGAGCTGGCGTGGAAACGTGTTGCTTTCGTCGATCTCCGCAGCCAGCGGAGCAATATGATCGGCGGCAAACCGCGCCGTCGTTTCACGGATCGCGTCCGCGGTTTCGCCGAGCGAAAAATCAAACATGGCACTCCTCCCGCTGAAATATGTAGCGCGGGTTGCGGCAGGGTCAAAGTGCCCTTGATTGGGATGGCTCATCCAATTGCGAGAGAGCTTCCTCCCTGCGAAAAGTTTCGGGACTCTTATCCATCCATTTCCGGAAGGCCCGGAAGAATGCGCTCGGTTCGGAATAGCCGAGCTGCACGGCAATCTCGCCGATGGTCTTCGGCGTGTTCAGCAGCAGTTCGACGGCGAGATCCCGGCGGATGTCGTCCTTGATGGCGGCATAACTTTGTCCCTCGTCGTGCAGGCGGTGGCGGAGCGTGGAGGGGGGCATGCGCATATCGGCGGCAAGCTTGGTGAAGCTCGACCAGGCAGCCGGTGTGGCCTGGCTCAGGCGGCGGCGGACGGCGGCGGCGACGCCGGCATCATAGCGGTAGCGCACCAGAATATTGGCGGGTGCGCCGCGCAGGAACTGTTTGAGCGCCTGTTCGCTGCGCGCCACCGGCAGGTCGAGCAAGGCGCTGTCGAAGCCGAGGCGGCTGATGACTTGCGAGAAACGCACCGGGGCGCCGAAGAAGAGCCGGTAGTCGGCCCCTTGTTTGGGTTCCGCGCAGCGGAAATCGACGAGCCGGATCGGAATGCGCCGGCCGACCAGCCAGCAGATGATGCCGTGCAGGATGATCCAGTAGGTGCGGTAGGCGAAGGCCGAACGCGGGCCGCCGGCGTCGCTGAGTTCGATCTCGGCCAGACCGTCGCGGATGACGAGCCGTCCCCGGGGGTCGTCGAGCACGACATCGAGGAAACGCAGTGCCCGGCGGAGCGCATGACCCAGCGTCGGCGCATGCAGCACAGAGTGGCAGAGCAGCGTGAAGCTGCCGCTGCGCATCGGTCGGCCCCCCATGCCGAAGAATTCATCGTCGAGCTCGGCGGCGATCGCCAGCCAGAGCGCGCCATAGGTCTCTGCCGAAACCGGCTGATCGACTGGGGATGCCAGGCCGACGCGGGCAAGAATCGGCGCCGTCGGCTTGCCGAGCCGCCGCAGGCTGTCGAGTGCCTCCTCCACGAAGCCCGGCGCAATCATCCGTCGATCGATTTCGGCCATTGCACCCTCTCTATGGCAAAACTGTCCGAAATAATGGAGCAGTTCTGTCATCGCTTGCAATAGGCCGACGGAATAGAATCCCTCATTCGGCTGAGCCTGGAGGAGGCTTGGCCGGCAGGGAGGAACAGATCCATGCTGATCCGAGGTGCAAGTTTCATCGTGACCGGCGGCGGTTCCGGCCTCGGCGCGGCGACGGCGCGCATTCTTGTGGAGGCGGGCGGACGGGTGACCATCGCCGATCTCAACGCGGAAGCCGGTCAGCAAATCGTCCGGGAATTCGGAAGCGATGCCCGTTTCGTCAAGGCCGACGTGACCGATGGCGAGGAGGGGGCGGCGGTGGTTGCCGCTGCCGTCGAAGCCTTCGGCGGCCTGCGCGGATTGGTGAATTGTGCGGGCGTGGCGCCGGCCGAAAAGGTGATCGGCCGCGACGGACCGCACCGGCTGGAGAGTTTTGCGCGCACGGTCGGCATCAATCTCATCGGCACGTTCAACATGATCCGGCTTGCCGCCGCAGCGATCCAGAATACCGAGCCGGATGCCGAAGGCGAACGCGGCGTCATCGTCAATACAGCCTCGGTTGCCGCCTTTGATGGCCAGATCGGCCAGGCAGCCTATGCCGCCTCCAAGGGCGGGGTGGCGGCGATGACCTTGCCGATCGCCCGCGAGCTTGCCCGTCACGGCATTCGCGTCGTGTCGATCGCGCCCGGCATTTTTGAGACGCCGATGATGGCCGATATGCCGGCCGAGGTTCAGGCGGCACTTGGCAAGAGCGTGCCCTTTCCGCCGCGGCTCGGCCGTCCGGCGGAATTTGCCGGGCTGGTGCGTCACATCTTTGAAAACAACATGCTGAACGGCGAGGTCATCCGCCTCGACGGCGCATTGCGGATGGGCGCGCGCTGAGCGCGTTGCCCAGAGGAGGAAACATGACCTTGCAGGACCCCATCGTTATCGTCGGTGCGGCGCGCACCCCGATCGGCAGCTTTCAGGGAGAGCTGAAGGAGGCGACGGCGCCGGAACTCGGAGCAACGGCGATCCGCGCGGCGCTGCAGCGGAGCCGCGTCGAGGCCGAGGCGATCGAGGAGGTCGTCTTCGGCTGCGTGCTGCCGGCTGGGCAGGGGCAGGCGCCGGCGCGCCAGGCGGCGATCCATGCCGGCCTGCCCTTCGCGACCGCGGCCAGCACCGTCAACAAGATGTGCGGCTCGGGCATGAAGGCCGTGATGATGGCGCATGACCTGATCGCCGCAGGCAGCGCTTCGGTGGCGGTCGCGGGCGGCATGGAAAGCATGACGAATGCGCCCTATCTCCTTGACAAGGCCCGTGGCGGCTACAGGCTCGGCCATGGGCGGGTCGTGGATCACATGTTCCTCGACGGGCTGGAGGATGCTTATGACAAGGGGCGCTTGATGGGCAGCTTCGCGGAGGATTGCGCCGAGGCCTATCAGTTCACGCGCGAGGCGCAAGACAACTACGCGATCGCCTCGCTGACGCGGGCGCAGACGGCGATTGCCGAAGGCTGTTTCGACAGCGAGATCGCGCCGGTTACGATGAAATCGGGCAAAGCCGAGCAGGTGGCGAGCCGAGATGAACAACCCGGCAAGGCGAAGCTTGACAAGATCCCGACGCTGAAACCGGCCTTCCGCGAGGGCGGCACGGTGACCGCCGCCAATTCCAGCTCAATCTCCGATGGCGCGGCGGCCCTGGTGCTCATGCGCCGTTCCGAGGCGGAGCGCCGCGGCCTCAAGCCGCTGGCGACGATCCTCGGCCATGCCACGCATTCGCAGGCGCCCAATCTTTTTGCCACCGCGCCGATCGGCGCGCTGCAGAAGCTGTCCGATCGCACCGGTCTGTCGCTGTCGGAGGTCGATCTGTTTGAAATCAACGAGGCTTTCGCCGTCGTCGCCATGGCGGCGATGCGTGATCTCGACCTGCCGCATGAAAAAGTGAATGTGCATGGCGGCGCCTGCGCGCTCGGCCATCCGATCGGCGCCTCGGGCGCCCGGATTCTGGTGACGCTGCTTGCCGCACTGGAGCGATACGACCTGAGGCGCGGCATGGCCGCGCTCTGCATCGGCGGCGGCGAGGCAACCGCCGTCGCCATCGAGCGGCACGAGCGGGGAGGGCGGAACAGATGATCCTTTCCGACCTCCAGCAGCAGATCTCAGATCTCGCCCGCGACTTTGCCCGCGACCGGCTGGCGCCGGGGGCGGCCAAACGCGACCGGGAGCATCTCTTCCCGCGCGAGGAATTGAAGGAAATGGGCGAACTCGGGCTGCTCGGCATGCTGGTGCCGGAGGCCTATGGCGGGTCGGATACGGGTGTGATTGCCTATGCCGCGGCGCTGGAGGAGATTGCCGCCGGCGACGGGCCGTGTTCGACGATCATGAGCGTGCATAGTTCGGTCGGCTGCGTGCCGATCCTGAAATTCGGCACCGAGGAGCAGCGGCAGCGCTTCCTGCCGAAACTGGCCAGCGGCGAATGGATTGGCGGCTTTGCGCTGACCGAGTCGCAGGCCGGTTCCGATGCCTCCAACCTGAAGACGCGGGCGCGCCGCGACGGCGACGACTATGTGCTCGACGGTTCCAAGCAATTCATCACCTCGGGCAAGAACGGCCATGTCATCATCGTCTTTGCCGTGACCGATCCTGATGCCGGCAAGAAGGGCATTACCGCCTTCATCGTGCCGACGGATACGCCGGGCTATGAGGTGATCCGGGTCGAGGAAAAGCTCGGCCTGCATGCCTCCGATACCTGCCAGATCGCCTTCAACAGCATGCGCATTCCGTCCGAGCTGAGGCTCGGCGCGGAAGGCGAGGGCTATCGCATCGCGCTCGCCAATCTCGAGGGTGGGCGGATCGGCATTGCGGCGCAGGCCGTCGGCATGGCGCGGGCGGCCTTTGAGGCGGCGCGCGACTACGCCAGGGAGCGCACGGCCTTCGGCAAGCCGATCGTCGAGCACCAGGCCGTTGCCTTCCGCCTTGCCGATATGGCGGTGCGGATCGAGGCGGCGCGGCAGCTCGTTTTTCATGCCGCGTCCCTCAGAGAGGCCGGGCTGCCCTGCCTGTCGAAAGCCTCGATGGCGAAACTCTTTGCCTCCGAGATGGCCGAGCGCGTCTGTTCCGACGCGATCCAGATACATGGAGGTTATGGCTACATGGCCGATTATCCGGTCGAGCGCATCTATCGCGATGTGCGCATCTGCCAGATCTATGAAGGAACAAGCGACGTGCAGCGCATGGTCATTGCCCGCAATCTATAAGAACCACATCCGGCCCTGCTTCCGGAGGAGAGGAGCAAGGCCGGCAAAGGGAGGAAAGAAAAGATATGGTGGATTCCGCTCGTTTGAGCCTGCATGTCCCCGAACCCGCCGTTCGCCCGGGCGGTCAGCCCGATTTTTCCAACGTCAAGATTGCCAAGGCCGGTTCCGTGCCGCGGCCGGAGGTGGATGTCGCATCCGAAGATATCCGTGACCTCGCCTATTCCATCATCCGCGTTTTGAACCGCGAGGGCGAGGCGGTCGGTCCCTGGGCAGGGTCGCTCTCCGATGAGGCGTTGCTGACCGGGCTTCGCAACATGATGAAGCTGCGCGCCTTCGACGCCCGCATGCTGATGGCGCAGCGGCAGGGCAAGACCTCCTTCTACATGCAGCATCTCGGCGAGGAGGCTGTCAGCTGCGCCTTCCGCAAGGCGCTCGAGAAGGGAGACATGAATTTCCCGACCTATCGCCAGGCAGGCCTGCTGATTGCCGACGACTATCCGATGGTCGAGATGATGAACCAGATCTACTCGAACGAGAGCGATCCCCTGCGCGGCCGGCAACTGCCGATCATGTATTCCTCCAAGGAGCACGGCTTCTTCACCATCTCGGGCAATCTCGCCACCCAATATGTGCAGGCTGTCGGCTGGGCGATGGCTTCGGCGATCAAGAACGACAGCCGCATTGCCGCCGCCTGGATCGGCGACGGATCGACGGCGGAATCGGATTTCCACTCGGCGCTCGTTTTCGCCTCGACCTACAAGGCGCCGGTCATCCTCAACATCGTCAACAATCAGTGGGCGATCTCGACCTTCCAGGGCATTGCCCGCGGCGGCTCCGGCACCTTCGCGGCGCGCGGCCTCGGCTTCGGCATTCCGGCGCTGCGTGTCGACGGAAACGACTATCTCGCCGTCCATGCTGTCGCCTACTGGGCGGCCGAGCGCGCGCGGCGCAATCTCGGGCCGACGCTGATCGAATATGTGACCTATCGCGTCGGCGCGCATTCGACCTCCGACGATCCGAGCGCCTATCGGCCCAAGACGGAATCGGAGGCCTGGCCGCTAGGCGATCCCGTGCTGCGGCTGAAGAAACATCTGATCATCAAGGGCGCATGGTCGGAGGAACGGCATGTGCAGGCCGAAGCCGAAATCATGGACGAGGTGATCGAGGCGCAGCGCCAGGCAGAGGCGCATGGCACGCTGCATGCCGGCGGCAGGCCTTCGGTGCGCGACATTTTCGAGGGCGTCTATGCCGAGATGCCGCCGCATATCCGCCGCCAGCGGCAGAAGGCGGGGTACTGACATGGCCAGAATGACGATGATCGAGGCCGTGCGCAGCGCCATGGACGTGTCGATGGCACGTGACGACAATGTCGTCGTTTTCGGCGAGGATGTCGGTTATTTCGGCGGCGTCTTTCGCAGCACACAGGGCCTGCAGGCAAAATACGGCAGAACGCGCTGCTTCGATACGCCGATCAGCGAGTCCGGCATCGTCGGCACGGCGATCGGCATGGCCGCCTATGGGCTGAAACCCTGTGTCGAAATCCAGTTCGCCGATTACATGTATCCGGCCTATGACCAGCTGACGCAGGAGGCGGCGCGCATCCGCTACCGTTCCAACGGCGATTTCACCTGCCCGATCGTCGTGCGCATGCCGACCGGCGGCGGTATCTTCGGCGGCCAGACGCACAGCCAGAGCCCGGAGGCGCTTTTTACCCATGTCTGCGGGCTGAAAGTGATCGTGCCTTCCAATCCCTATGACGCCAAGGGCTTGCTGATCGCGGCGATCGAGGATCCCGACCCCGTCATGTTCCTGGAACCGAAGCGGCTCTACAACGGCCCCTTCGACGGCCATCACGAGCGGCCGGTGACGCCCTGGTCGAAACATGATCTCGGAGAGGTGCCCGATGGCCATTACACCATCCCGATCGGCAAGGCCGAAGTGCGGCGCGCGGGATCGGCAGTGACGGTCGTTGCCTACGGCACCATGGTGCATGTGGCGCTTGCCGCGGCCGAGGATGCCGGCATCGATGCCGAGGTGATCGATCTCAGAAGCCTGCTGCCGCTCGATCTGGATACAATCGTCAAGTCGGTCACCAAGACCGGGCGCTGCGTTGTCGTTCATGAGGCCACTTTAACGTCGGGCTTCGGCGCCGAGGTTGTGTCGCTGGTGCAGGAACATTGCTTCTATCATCTCGAAGCACCGGTCGTGCGCGTTGCCGGCTGGGACACGCCCTATCCGCATGCGCAGGAGTGGGACTATTTCCCCGGTCCCGGCCGTGTCGGGCGGGCGCTTGCCGAAGTCATGGAGGCCTGAGCCATGGGCGAATTCATCATCAAGATGCCGGATGTCGGGGAAGGGGTCGCCGAGGCCGAGATCGTAGAATGGCATGTGAAGACGGGAGATCCCGTCCGTGAGGACATCGTGATCGCCGCCGTCATGACCGACAAGGCCACCGTGGAAATTCCGTCTCCCGTCAGTGGCACCGTCACCTGGCTCGCAGGCGAGGTCGGAGACCGTATCGCGGTCAAGGCCCCGCTGGTGCGGATCGAGACGGCGGGAGATGTCGGCGAGGCTCAGCCCGTTGCGATTTCGCAGGCGCCGATTGTTGAGGCGATCAGGGCCGAAGTTGCAAAGCCTGCTCCGCCAGCGCCAGTGCCTGCGGCAGCGCCAGTTCCTGCGGCGGCGCCGGGGGAAAAGCCGCTTGCCGCTCCCTCGGTGCGGCTCTTCGCCAGGGAAAGCGGTGTCGATCTCAGGCAGGTGCAGGCGACCGGACTGGCCGGGCGCATCCTGCGCGAGGATATCGAGCAATTCCTGACCCATGGGACCGCGCCTGCAACGGCAAAGAACGGCTTTGCCAGGAAGACGGCGACCGATGAGATCAAGCTGACCGGCCTGCGCCGCCGCATCGCCGAGAAGATGGTGCTCTCCGCCTCGCGTATTCCCCACATCACCTATGTGGAGGAAGTGGATATGACCGCGCTCGAAGAGTTGCGCGCCACCATGAACGGCGACCGCAGGGAAGGTCATCCGAAGCTGACGGTTCTGCCCTTCCTGATGCGGGCGCTGGTCAAGGCCATTTCCGAGCAGCCTGACGTCAACGCCACTTTCGACGACGATGCCGGCATCATCACGCGCTACAGTGCCGTGCATATCGGCATCGCCACGCAGACGCCGGCCGGCCTGACCGTTCCGGTGGTGCGGCATGCCGAAGCCCGCGGCATCTGGGATTGCGCCGCCGAGATGAACCGGCTGGCGGAAGCGGCGCGATCGGGTACTGCGACACGCGATGAGCTTTCCGGCTCCACCATCACCATCAGTTCGCTCGGCGCGCTTGGCGGCATCGTCTCGACACCCATCATCAATCATCCTGAGGTGGCAATCGTCGGCGTCAACAAGATCGCCACACGACCGGTCTGGGACGGCACGCAGTTCGTGCCGCGCAAGATGATGAACCTCTCCTCCAGCTTCGATCATCGCATCATCGATGGCTGGGATGCGGCAAACTTCGTGCAGCGCATCCGCACGCTCATCGAAACGCCCGCGCTCATTTTTATCGAAAGCTGAGATCCATGAAAGAGATCGTCTGCAAGCTCCTCGTCATCG
This sequence comes from Rhizobium leguminosarum, assembly GCF_001679785.1. Lineage (NCBI taxonomy): Bacteria > Pseudomonadati > Pseudomonadota > Alphaproteobacteria > Hyphomicrobiales > Rhizobiaceae > Rhizobium > Rhizobium leguminosarum. The sequence continues at coordinate 16,575 of NZ_CP016291.1, read as the reverse complement.
GCGCCGGTCCGGGCGGTTATGTCTGCGCTATCCGCGCCGGGCAGCTCGGCATCGATACCGTCATCGTCGAGGCCGGCAAGCCGGGCGGCACCTGCCTGACGGTCGGCTGCATTCCCTCCAAGGCGCTGATCCATGCGGCCGCGGAATTCGATGCGACGCAAAAGATGCTTGCCGGCAAAAACCCGATGGGCATCCGGGTCGAAGGCGCCTCGATCGATCTCGGCAGGACGATTGCCTGGAAGGACGGGATCGTCGGCCGGTTGACGAGCGGTGTTTCGGGGCTGCTGCAGAAGGCGCGGGTCAAGATCGTTCACGGCCGAGCCCATTTCCGCGACGGCAAGACGGTGGAGGTGGAGACGGAAACCGGCCAGCAGATCATCCGTGCCGAGGCCGTGGTGATCGCCACCGGTTCGGATCCGGTGGAGCTTTCGAACCTGCCTTTCGGCGGCCGCGTGATTTCCTCGACGGAGGCGCTGTCGCTGACGGAGCTGCCGAAAAAACTCGTCGTGGTCGGCGGCGGTTATATCGGGCTGGAGCTCGGGACCGCTTTTTCCAAAATGGGGTCTGATGTGACGGTCGTCGAGGCGACGCCGCAGGTGCTGCCGCAATATGATGCCGAACTGGTGCGGCCCGTCATGCGCAAGCTGACCGAAGGCGGTATCCGGGTGTTGACAGGCGCGAAGGCGATCGGCCTTGCCGACAACGGGGAGGCTCTGATCGTAGAAGCGGCTGATGGCCGGCGTGAGACCCTGCCGGCCGACCGCATCCTCGTCACCGTCGGCCGCCGTCCAAGAACCGCAGGATCCGGTCTCGAAGAGCTCGATCTCGATCGTGCCGGCCCTTATCTGAGGATCGACGACCGTTGCCGCACGTCCATGCGCGGCATCTATGCGATCGGCGATGTGACTGGCGAGCCGATGCTTGCCCATCGAGCCATGGCGCAAGGGGAGATGGTGGCGGAAATCATCGCCGGGAAGAAGCGCGCCTGGGACAAGCGATGCATTCCCGCCATCTGCTTCACCGATCCGGAGATCGTCAGCGCCGGCCTGTCGCCGGCCGACGCGAAGGCGCAAGGCTATGAAATTCGCACCGGCCAGTTTCCGTTCAGCGCCAACGGACGGGCGATGACGATGCTATCCGAAGAGGGTTTCGTGCGCGTCGTGGCCCGCGCCGATACCAACCTCGTGCTCGGCCTGCAGGCGGTAGGAGCCGGGGTCTCCGAGCTTTCGGCGGCTTTTGCGCTGGCGATCGAGATGGGTGCGCGTCTCGAAGATATCGCAGCCACCATCCACGCGCATCCGACCCGCAGCGAAGCGGTCATGGAGGCGGCGCTGAGAGCTTTGGGAAGCGCGCTGCATATCTGAGTTGAAGCCGACCGGATATCGCTGCTCCGATCCGCCTGATCATTTACATATCGGATTGTGCGCCGGGCATGTTGCCGATGAATTATTTCGCTATTCAGCGTTCCGCTTCAGCATTTCTAAATGTTCGCAGCAAACCGTTTCGACCAACTCGAGCAGTAGAACAGTCCGGTCTCCCAGCCTGGTGAGCGGCTACTGGTTTAATCACGATTCAACCATCGCTTATGTTACTCAGGCTCTGACATTTGAAGTCTACGACCTCTTATTGATGTTTCAGATCAATATTGCGCGGTCACGAAGCGAAGATCACGCTCAGGCCTCGAAGACGGGTAAAAGACTTTGGTGGCGACCGACCGGCCTCCTAGTCTCATGCGCGCGTTGAGATAGCCGCAGGTATCCAAGAAGCTTCTGCCTTATCTTTTGGTGATTCTGGCGTATATTTAAAACTATGGATATTTATCGGGTGATGGTGCGACCCCGGAGGTTTTGCCAACAAGCCATCCGAATCTTCGCTCTCGCACTCATCTTGGGTTCGGCATCCCTATTTTCCGTCGCACCGACAGCGGGTTCGGAGCGCGTCGCCCTGCTGCTGCGATTGAATGGCGCCGTCAGCCCGGCGTCGGCCGACTATGTGAAACGCGGCCTTGAGCTTGCCAACGAACGCGAAGTCACGCTGGTCATTCTGCAAATGGACACACCCGGCGGCCTCGATACGTCCATGCGGGAAATCATTCGCGCAATCCTTGCCTCGTCCGTGCCTGTCGCGAGTTTCGTGGCGCCGAGTGGCGCACGCGCGGCCAGTGCCGGCACGTACATTTTATATGCCAGCCATATCGCTGCCATGGCGCCAGGCACCAATTTGGGTGCGGCAACGCCTATTGCCCTCGGTGGGAGCGGATTCGACGGTGACGACAACCGTGACGGCAAGGAACAACAGCCGCGCAGCGCCGCAGAGGCCAAAGCAGTAAACGACGCGGCTGCCTATCTTCGGGGCTGGCTGAGCTTCGCAATCGCAATGCCGACTGGGCAGAACGGGCGGTGCGCGACGCTGCAAGCCTTTCATCGACCGCTGCCGAACGTGAAAAAGTCATCGATTTCACCGCAACCACCGTTGATGATCTCATGGCGCAAGCCAATGGTCGTACGGTGCACGTGGGAGAGACGGACATACCAACCGGTCTCATTGTCCAAAACGTCGAGCCAGACTGGAGGACGCGCCTGCTCTCAGAGCCTGACCGAAAAAGAGTTGAGTGAAATCAGCCAGTTGTGATTCTGTTTGTTTGCTTAGGACGAACGGAGACCACAATGGGCTGGACAGATTTCACCCGTCGGCAATATGCCCGACGCACAGTGCGGTATGCAAGCGATCTGACGGACCGGGAGTGGGGATTGATCTCGTCTTGCCTGCCTGGACCGAGGCGGTTGGGCAGGCCGCGCAGTACCGATCTTCGCGAGGTCGTGAATGCGTTGCTTTACATCGCCACGACGGGGTGCCAGTGGCGGATGATGCCCAGAGATTTTCCACCTTTTACAACTGTGCAGTCCTATTTCTATGAATGGCGAGCGACAGGGTTATGGGGTCGGATCAACCATCATCTTGTGATGGAGGCGCGTGACTTGGAAGGTCGGGAAGCCTCGCCGTCTGCGGGCGTGATCGACAGTCAAAGCGTGAAAACCACGGAAAGCGGCGGAATTTCGGGCTATGACGCGGGCAAGAAGATAAAGGGACGCAAGCGTCATATCGTCGTCGACACGCTCGGACTGATGGTCGGCCTCATGGTTCACAGCGCCGATATTCAGGATCGCGATGGTGCATCTGCCGTTCTCAAAACCATTCTCAAGCGCTGGCCGTGGCTGAGACATATCTTCGCCGATGGTGGTTATGCCGGACCGAAGCTGAAGGGCGCACTGCAAAAGATCGCTGCGTTCACTCTCCAGATCGTCAAGCGGACCGACAAGGCCAAGGGCTTCGAGGTTCTGCCGCGTCGCTGGGTAGTGGAGCGCACCTTCGCATGGCTTGGCAGATGCCGACGATTGGCGAAGGATTGGGAAAAGTCCGTCGCCTCAGCCGAGGCCTGGATCACTATCGCCCACATCCGGGTCCTGACGCGACGCTTGGCAAGGTACGGATATCGTTGAAACCTTTTCGAGTCAGACTCTCAGTCATTGCCGATCCGAACGTGGCACTCATCCTGATGATCATTGGTATCTACGGCCTGATCTTCGAGTTTCTTACGCCCGGGGCGGTGATACCTGGAACCGTCGGCGGCATAAGTCTTTTACTCGGTCTTTATGCTTTGGCCATGCTGCCGGTGAGTTACGCGGGAGTCGGCCTCATCGTCCTTGCTGTTGCGCTGCTCGTTGCGGAAGCGCATACGCCGACGTTCGGCGTCCTGGGCCTCAGTGGTGCCGTTGCGCTCGTTCTAGGCGCAACAATTCTCTTCGATACGGATGTGCCGGATTTGGAAGTGAGCTGGCCAGTCCTGGTTGGCATCGGCATTTCCGGCCTTGCTTTCAGCTTCATTGTCGCTCGACTTGCATTCACCGCGCGCCGGCACGCCGTCGTGACGGGTGCGGAGCAGATGATCGGCATTTCAGGCAAAGTTTCCGATTGGACGGACACCACTGGCTACATCATCGCCCATGGAGAGCGCTGGAGGGCCGTCTGCGCCGAACGGCTCACAGCCGGAGAAGATGTGACGGTCATCGCTCGAGAGGGGCTAACGCTTGAGGTTGCCCGCAAACCGCACAGAGATCAACGGCCTCTGGAAGGCAGGGAGAAAAGCGCATGACCATGTTTGGAGATTTCATCTTCTATATCACCGCGATCATCCTATTGCTGGTCATTATCGCGAGTGCGGTGAAGATCCTGCGCGAGTATGAGCGCGCGGTTGTTTTCACACTTGGCCGATTCACCGGTGTGAAGGGCCCCGGATTGATCCTGCTCGTTCCCTACGTGCAGCAAATGGTGCGGGTCGATTTGCGGACGCGTGTTCTCGATGTACCCAGCCAGGACGTCATCTCCCATGACAACGTTTCGGTTCGCGTCAGTGCGGTGATTTATTTCAGGGTCATCGATCCCGAAAAGTCGACGATTCAGGTCGAGGATTTCATGGCAGCCACGAGCCAGCTTGCCCAGACGACGTTGCGCTCGGTGCTCGGCAAGCACGATCTCGATGAGATGCTCGCGGAACGCGACAGGCTCAACGAAGATATCCAGAGAATGCTCGACACCCAAACGGACGCGTGGGGTATCAAAGTTGCCAACGTCGAGATCAAACATGTCGACATCAACGAATCCATGATCCGCGCGATCGCCCGCCAGGCAGAGGCCGAACGCGAACGGCGCGCGAAAGTCATAAATGCCGAGGGCGAGCAGCAGGCCGCGGCGAAGCTGGTGGAAGCGGCCGAAATCCTGGCCCGGCAGCCTCTGGCCATGCAGTTGCGCTACCTAAGCGCGTTGAACGTCATTGCCGCAGAAGGGAACTCAACGATTATATTCCCCTTCCCGATGGAACTCGTTCATCTCCTGGCCGCCAGGACGGACACGCCAACGAAATGACGAATGAGCACGATTCGTCGGTGCAGTTCGCTGCGGCACGATCTTCAGTGTCCTGATGAGATCGGCGGCCTCCAACAAAGCATGCGAAACGATCTGGTTTGGCGCGCTCACAATCTCACCGCCGACGGTTGCGATGTCGACCAAAATGTCCTGACCGTCGCGCCGCGGCGGGGATGAGAACGCGATCTGAACCCGCATTGGCTTCACCGTCGTCACGGCTCGCTCGATCAGCCGGCGTTTTTCAAATGCAGTCGGCTTCCCGACTTCGTTTGCGGCTCGGTACAGTTCAGTGACGAAGTCGGTGTTGAGGACATCTGCGGATGATTTGCCGAAGGTGGGGGGAGTCAACAGTACCAAAAAAAGCCGGGTGGCGATCCGGCCTCTCCAACCTGTCACCTGGCCATTCAAAAACGGTTGTCGGAAGCTTCCAACGCCAACAAATTCGCAACAACAACTAGTTTTCCGTTTACTTCGACCAGAATTGCGCGGAATATTAGCAATTGGGCGGAAACCTTCGGCACCACTCTCGATAAATTGCGCGCGAACGGCTTTCGCCCCTTGGGTTCAAGGGAGGACCAATCATGAGGCGGTTTTTGCTGTACGCGGCCTCGGCCGCGACATTATCGCTCGGCGTTTCACATGCATTGGCGCAGTCGGGCAGCGTCGAGAAAGCGGTTGGCGGTTACAATTTCGGGGAAGCCGCAAAGGAGGCCCCCGGCACGAAGGATTTTCATTCGGCGGACGGTCATTTGACCTTCGCGATCGTAACGCACACAGCAGGCAATGGTTTCTTCGACCCTGTCTATGTCGGCGCAACTGTCGCCGGCAACATGATCGGCGCGACGATCCTGCTGCTCGGTTCGGAATCGCCGGTGGATGATCCCGCCCGCGAGATCGAAATCCTGAACCAGATCGTTCAGGATCCGACCATCGACGGCATCATTATGACGACGCCGCAGGCCGGTGCCTATAACGACATCGTCAAGGCCGCCGAAGCGGCCGGCATCCCGGTCGCGACGACCAATTCGTTCGACGGCACGATCCTTAACAGGAACGGCATCAGCCACACCGGTCAGGACGCGTCGGCCGCCGCGATCGGCGGCGAGGCGCTGGCCAAATGCGTGCTTGACAGCGGCAAGCCCAGCGGCTCGATCGTGCTGCCGTCCTCAACAGCGATGGGCAATATCGAGGTGAACAACCGCGTCACGGCCGCCTTCAATGCGATCGTGAAAACCCTGAAAGATGCAGGCAAGCTCGAAGCCTTCAAGGTTGACGCCGGTCCGGAGAACGTCGGCATCGACACCAACCCGAACGACCCCGTTAACGCCCTTGTTTCGCTCTTTGAGTCCCGTGGCGACGTGGTCGGCGCCTTTACAGCCAACAACGTCTTTACGCCGCCGCTTGTCAAGGCGGTAGCCCAGATGGGGTGGACCGGCAAGTTCTGCGCCTACGGCTTCGACCTCGGTCCAGCGCAGCAGGAAGGCATCGCGGCAGGAAATCTGACCGGCTCGCTCGGACAGCAGCCTTTCTTGCAAGGTTTCTGGCCGGTCATGCAGCTTTATCTGCAGATCGATCGCGGCATCGCGGCTGCCAATCTCGACACCCGCGCCCAGCTCGTGACGAAGGATACGGTCGCCAAAGTCGGGAAGCGCTTCGAGAACTGATATTCGTTCGAAACGCCTGAAATGAAGGCGGGAGGAGCGCGACCCGCTCCGCCCGGGCGAAAGCAAGGATCAGTCGGGAGAAGCTTATGGAGCCCAGCGCGAGGACATCGCTCGGCCGTGCACCGCCCCAGCTTGTCGGCGGCTGGGAGGCCGGGCTCCTCATATTCCTTGCGCTACTCTACTTCGGCGGGGCTCTTGTTAATCCGGCCTTCTTTGGATCAACGGAGGCCCTTCACGCGCTTCTGCGCGACACGTCCCGTGTGGGGATCATCGCGGTTGGAATGACGTTCGTCATCGCCAATAGGGATATCGATCTTTCGGTTGGGTCCACCTACGGTCTGGTCGCGGTGGTTTTCGCCAGGCTTTTTGCGCCGAGTTTTCTCGATTTTGACCTCATCACGTCGGCGATCCTTTGCGCGCTCTTGGGCGTGGTGATTGGCTTGGCCAACGGCGTGCTCGTGACAATCCTGAAAGTGCCGGCGTTCATTGCGACGCTGACGATCCTTTTCATAGGCCGCGGCTTCGTGCTCGCGCTGACGCATGGTCAGGCGATCTACTATTCCGACAAGGCGAAAGACTATGCGTTTTTCTTCCACCTGGGCGAGACGAATGTCTTCGGCTTCAATAACCAAATCGCGATCTTCGCTGTCGTCGCCATCTTGGGCGCTTGTGTGCTCGCCAAAACCCGATGGGGTTACGAGACCTTCGCCACCGGGGGCAACGAGCAAGCGGCAATCTATGCCGGCATTCGCACGCGCTGGGTGCGCATCCGCGCGTACCTGATCTCGGCGCTTTGTGCGACCCTTGCGGCCCTCTTGTCTGCCGCACAGGACAAGGGTGTAACCCCTCTCTACGGTGTCAGCTGGGAACTTACCGTCATAGCGTCCGTCATCATCGGCGGCGCGTCGATCCTTGGCGGCCGCGGCCGTGTGATCGGTTCCTGCCTTGGTGCGGCGGTCGTTGTCCTGATCGACAAGGTGTTGCGCGAGGGGTGGCCGATTACGCGCATCGTCGTTATCGACGGCGAAAACATCGCAGTCGGCGCCAAGTTCACCTTGCCCGCGGGTGCGGTACTGGTTTTCCTTGGCCTGCTTCTTGTCGTTGCCGTGCTCATCGAACCCTACCTCATTCGGCGCCAGGTCGCGGCCCGGCTTTGGGCGTGGCTTCGCGGCCGACCACCGCCGCTCGCCTACGAGATGGGTGGCGTGGCGCTTGAGGGCGTCCAGACCAAGGGGGCGATGGCAACCGACATGGCGCTGTCGGCCACCGGGCTCGGCAGTTTTCTCGCCCGCCGCGACGCGCTTGCGATCATCCTGACAGCCGTGTTGTGGCTGACGGGCGTCGCGCTGAGGCCGGACTACTGGTGGAACCTGTCCAACACCTTCGCTATCCTGCTCAACTACACCGAGCTGGCACTCATTACGGTCGGGCTCAGCTATGTCATCGCAGCGGGCGATATCGATCTCTCCGTAGGCGCGGTGCTCGCCCTTGCCGGCAGCACCGCGGCCTATTTCCTGAAGGTGGTGGGCGCAGACCCACTCACCGCCGTGACGATGGGTCTCCTTGCGGGAATGGCGGCCGGCTTCGTCAACGCCGTCGTCACGGTCGGTTTCAAACTGCCCGCCTTCGTCGCCACGCTCGGCATGTTCTACATTGCCCGGGGCCTCGCCGCCTGGTTCGTCGCAGGACAACAGCTGACCGGCTGGCCCGAGGGCTACAACCTGCTCGGCCGCAAGGTGAATGACGTACTCCTTCATTTCGGGCTTTCGCTGCCGTCGGGGACCATTCGCACGGTGGCCGAGGTCGTCAGCGTCCAGACGATCTGGATGTTTTTCGTTGCGCTGATCGCAGGCGTCGTCCTTGCTTATACACCGTTCGGGTTGAAGGTCTGCGCCACCGGCGGCAACATCCGCGCCGCTGCGTATGCCGGTATCAACACCAATCGGGTGCGCTTCGTCGCGCTCATGCTGTCAGCGCTCTGCGCAAGCATGGCGGGGATCATCAACGTCGCTTACTTTCGCAGCTTCAACCCGGTTGCCGGCCAGTTTCGCGAGCTCGACGCCATCGCTTCCGTGATCATAGGCGGCGGGTCGATCTTCGGTGGCTACGGCACCATGATCGGTGCGCTTGCCGGCGCGGCGGTCATCACGCTCGTACGGGCACTCCTGCAACTTAACGTCCAGGGATTCAGCATGCCCCAACACTGGATCAATGTCTTCATCGGCGTCATCCTGATCGTGGCGGTGCTGATCGACATATGGGTGCGCCAGACCAACATTTTCGGACGCGTGCGAACCCGCCTGGCAAGAGGCGCGCCAACACGGGATAGTAATTCATGATTGACGCGACACCATCCGAGCCGATCGTGCAAATGCGGAGCATCGAAAAAGCCTTCGGGGCCGTACAGGCGCTTCGCAAGGTCGATCTCACTCTTTATCCCGGCGAGATCCTTGGTCTGGTCGGCGATAACTCGGCCGGCAAATCGACGCTCATGAAGATCCTCACCGGTGCTTATCAACGCGATGCCGGTGAAATCCTGGTTGCCGGGCAACCGGTACGCTTCAAGAGCCCACACGAGAGCCGCGACGTCGGCATCGAGATGATCTACCAGGATTTCGCGCTTTGCGGGAACATGGACGTCGGGCAGAACATCTTTCTTGGCCGCTGGCCGCTCAAAGGCCTCTTCGTCAATCGGCGGAAGATGTATGCGGACGCCGACAGCGTTCTGAAACGTCTCAAAGTCGATGTGAACTCTGTCTATCAGAAGGTCGAAAGCCTGTCGGGCGGCCGCCAGCAATCTGTTGCGATTGCCCGCGCGATCTCGTTCGAGCCGCGCGTCGTGATCCTCGACGAGCCGACCGCCAACCTTTCCGTGATGGCGACCGAACGGCTGCTCGAAACCATGCTGGAGTTGAAGAAGCAAGGCGTCGCCCAGATCATCATCTCACACCGCCTTGTCGACATTTTTGCCGTGGGTGATCGTGTCATGGTTCTCAAGCGCGGTGAGTATGTCGGCGACCGCTACATCAGGAACACGGACGAGCATGAAGTGCTGGAGATCATCGTTTCCGGCACGCGAGAAAGCGCGCTGACAGCCGATGAGGCAAGAACCATTTGATCCATCGACCGTGCCATGACAGCGCTGTCCGCATGAGCTTGCAAGAATTTGCTGAAGGCTTCTTACGCGACCTCATGTCGGTTCGACGCTGTTAGCTATTAGCATTGTGGTCCGCGGGGATCAATGAGCGGCCCGGTGGCGTGGGACGTCGCGATGTTCACGGTTTACCTGAAGTTCGATAAATCCAACAGAACTGCGTCTTACGGGTTGGAGTTGTATGCGCGCTTCGCGGCGTCCAGGATAATTGCCCGCATTTTGTCGAAGGCTTCGAGATATTCTCGTTCTCCCGGGCTCTCGGGGTTGCAAACCCAGGAAAGTTACGAAACAGACGTCGGCTTAGCAGTGTCCGGAGATGATTGAATTGAAGGCCCTGCGAATTCATCTGTTGGATCGAAATGCAGCTCGATAGCTCCGGGTCTTCAAATCATGCCTGGAATTAGGTTAGATCAGCCTCTGTAAACGTCCGAACCGTGATTACCATGATGTGCTTTCGCGGAAGTCTGGATATCAGCAAGCGTTGCACCAACCTTGGAAGCTTCGAAACCCACTAATGAACCGCACCGATATCAATTTCCCTTCCCTATCCCTCCCAACCATCAGAAAATTTTCTCATGACCAATCCTATCAGCGTCTATTCGATGCCCGGAACGTGTTTTTTTGATCTGGCTCCTGCTGCGGGTGGCGAGCCCTATCGCATATTCCTTTCCATTCCGGCGGAGAAACCGCCGGCGGGAGGATGGCCGCTTCTCGTCATGACCGACGGCAACGCCACTTTCCCCTTCGCGGTCGCCAGCTTGGTCACGCAGGCACCTTATCCGACGGGGACGAATGTCGGTTGGGGGGTGATCGCGGCGATCGGCTACCCCTCCGACGAGCCCTATGATCCGCTCCGCCGGTCTTGGGACCTAGGGCCTCCGCCGGTCAAATCCTATCCGCCGTTCGTTGAGGGCGGTCCGCCGGTTGTCATCGGAGGGACCGGCAAGCTGGTGGATTTCATCGAGAACGAGCTTATACCGCGGATTGCGGAGATGGTGATCCTGGATCCGATGCGCCGATCGCTTTTCGGACATTCCTTCGGCGGCCTCTTTACTCTCTATGCCCTGTTCGAGCGTCCCGGTCTGTTTGCCAATTGGATTGCGGCCAGCCCAACCATCTATTGGGAGAACAGCGAAATCCTCAAGAATGAAGCGCAGCGTCAAGACGCACCGGGGAATGCACCCTTTCTGCATTTGTCCGCCGGAGAATACGAAGGCGATGAGCTGGCACCCTTCCAGTCCCGGAACGAGGATGCCACTGCACGCCTGGAGAAGAGGAAGACGGAGCGGACCGTCCTCCTGGCGCGGGAGATGGCAGAGCGATTAGACGGCACTGCCGACGGAGTGCGTACCGAATTCGAGCTTTATGCCGGTGAGACCCATATGTCCGTTCTTGCGGCGGCCGTGAATCGTGCAGTTAGCATCGCGTTCGCCGTCCAGAGTTTGACCGACATGTGACGCTCTCTGACGTTAATGGTCCCGCCGGCCGTTCTCCCCACCCGTATTGGCCCACTCAGAGCAAGAGGCAGGGCGAACCTGCCGGCGAATGAGACAACGCCAAGGTGAGATCGTTGATGGTGTTACGTGGGCAACCCCTCAGCTGACACCGCGCTTCCGCATCATCAGCATCAAGAACGGCGCTCCGATGAGTGCGGAAACAAGACCGGCCGGGATCTGGTAGGGCGATACGATCGTGCGGCCGACGAAATCAGCCGCGACCATAAGCCCCCCTCCGATCAGAGCGGCGCCAACCATTTGCGGCAGCGCGCGCGCCAATCCCGCCTCCCGCGCAAGGTGAGGTCCCATGAGGCCGATGAATGACAACGGGCCAACCGTGAGCGTCGCGGCAGCCGTCAACAATCCTGCGAGGCCAAAAAGCGCAAATCGCGATTTCGCCAATGGTATACCGACCGCCGCCGAAGGCGACGGCCCAAGCGGAAGGATGTCAAGCCAGCGGCGAGCGGCGAGCGAGACGGTAATCAGCACGGCGCCGAGCGCCACCTCCATTGCGGCGGTCGACCCCTCGATAAGATAGGTGGACCCGCTCATCCACCGCATCAGCAGAACTGCTCTCGGATCTCCCGTCGAGCTCAACACGCCGACAACGGCATCGACCATCGCGCTTAAGGCAATGCCCGCCAGCAGGACTCGTTCAGGCGCGAACGCCGATCGCCGGGAACTGGCGAAGATGACAACAAGAACGCTGATCGCACCCGCCACGGCAAATGCAAATTGCCCGGAAAATCCCGGAGCGACGGCAAAAAGGGCAATTGCAACACCGAAGGTCGCGCCGGCACTGATTCCCAGAACTTCGGGACTTGCCATTTCGTTTCCGGTCAGCCGCTGAAGGATCGAGCCCGCGACCGCAAGCATCGCGCCCGATGCCAGGGCGGCGAGGATTTTAGGTATCCTGATCGCAAGGACATCGGCCGAAAATTCGCCTGATGTAAAGGCCCAGCCGCCATTGACGTCGCGTCCGAGAAAAGTGCTGACCATCAACAGGACGAGCAGGCCGGCGGCCGCGATGATGACCGGTGCGGTTCCATCCCATCGACGTGGCCGTCTGAACGCCGGCGATTGCTGTAGTCTATGACGGATCTTCAGCCGCGGCAGGAGCGCGAGAAGCAGCGGCGAACCGAAGATGGCTGTCACCGCCCCCGTCGGCAAAAAATCACCAAGTCCGCCGGCGACGAGTTGCAGGATGGAGTCGGCGAAGAACAGCAGTCCGGCGCCGATCAGGGGAGACCAGAGGATGAGCTGCGCGGGACGCCGTGCTCCGGACAATCGCGCAATCGTCGGCGCGACCAGCCCAATGAAACCGATGACCCCAACGGCGCTGGTGACAAATGCAGTAAGGGCGACGGCAAGGGCGACGACAACGAAACGCAGCCGGACCAATCTGACGCCGAGTGCCGTGGAACTGCTCTCGCCAAGATCGAGTAGCGAAAGCGGTCTCATCGCGAAAGCGCAGCCGATGGCGATGATAGCCAACTTCCAAAGAAGCGACAAGGGAATGACCCAGCTTTGCTGTGCCAGCGAGCCGGCGCCCCAGATGAACAGGCTCGAGAGGTAGCGCTGGTTCAAATAGGTCAGGATGGCAGCGAGGCCACCGCACCATAGACTGAGAACCAGCCCCGACAAAACAAGCGAATAAGGCGAAAAACCGCGGCGCGCGCCCAGGCTGACGACAATCGCAGCAGCGGTCGCACTGCCGATCAGAGCGACAAGATCGCGGCCGGCGCCAAGCAGGTCGGGGAGAAACAGCGATGTTACCACCAGCGCCAGGTTTGCTCCGGCCGACACGCCAAGGGTGCTAGGATCGGCGAGCGGGTTTCGCAAAACTTGCTGAAACAGCGCACCGGACAAGGCAAGCGCGGCTCCGGCAATCAGCGCCGTCGCAAGACGGGGAAGCGTAGAATAGGTGAACACCATTCGCGTGACATCGTAATCCGGTCGAGCCATTTCTGACATCGCAGGAGCGGCAAGAAACCACGATGCCACGCCTCCACCGCACATCAGGAGGAGGAAGACAATTGCTGGCCCGATATTGTCGCGGCGGGAAACCATCAAGCTTCCTTTTCCAGAAGATCTGTCAAAAGGCCTGCGAAACGCATGGCCTCGTTCACCATCCCGAACATCAGGGCTGGCGGCAGAATCGACAGATGGCCGGGACGCGCAAACGAAAGCCTGTTCCACAGCGGGCTCTGAGCGAGTTTCGGAAGAACGTCCGGAGGAATCGGGTCAAAGGCGATCAGACGCGCGTCCGGATCGGTGACCTTGGAGAGATCTTCAATCCCGATCGTTTCAAAGCCCCAATAATTCGACTCTCTGGTCCAGGCATTCCGGACACCGATGCGCTCGAGCACATTGTGGAACAGTCCGGGACTCGAGTAGATGCGGGCATGGCGGGCATCCATGAAATTCACGAGGGCGACCGGCGGCAGGTTCTTGCCCACTAGGCGACTGCGGCATCGCGCAAAGAAGACGTCGGCTCGCGCGAGGAACTGCTCTGCTTCATTCTCACAGCCAAGCTCGACGGCCAATTTACGCGTTGCCGCGATGGCAGCGGTAAGAATAGGTCCAATGCCCGGCGTAAAGATTTCCAGCCGAACGACTTTCGCCACCGACTGCAGCTTGGGCAACAGCTCATCCAGGTAGGGTGTGGTCAAGATAATGTCGGGCTTCAGCGTGACGAGAATTTCAAAATTGACCTCGAACGCACTGCCGATATCGACGACGGATTTTGGCATCGTCGGCTCGACAACCCATCTGTCCCAATCGGCGAGGTCCGAAATCCCGACCGGAGGCAATCCGAGGGATAAAAGAGTGGACGCAAGACCGTAGTCGAGGCTGACGATCCTTAGGTCCATCGACTGCGCAAACAGCGGAGCCGGAATGAGCGAGGCAGTCGCGAATTGCAAAAAGGAGCGCCGCGAAACCTCCATTGAACGCCCAGCCTCAGCAAACATAGGCGAGCGGATAGGGCAGGTTGGGCGCGGCGATCACATCCATGTCGATCCCATAGATCTCTTGCAGCGTGTTCGGCGCGAGGATCGCGCTCGGTGTTCCGCTGGCAACCACGCGGCCGCGTTTCAATGCATGGATCCGATCGCAGAAGCGAGCGGCCATGTTGATGTCGTGGAGAACGATGACGACACTCCTTCCGCCTTCATGCGCCAAGCGTCGCACAAGTGAGAGCACCTCGACCTGATGAGCAACGTCGAGTGCCGCAGTCGGTTCGTCGAGCAACAGGCAGTGAGCATCCTGAGCGATCAGCATCGCGATCCAGGCACGTTGCCGCTCGCCGCCCGATAGCGTTCCCATGATACGGTCGGCGAACGTCTCGATATGCGTGGCTCGAAGGGCTTCCTCGACTTTCTCTTCATCGTTCTTGGTGAACCGGCCGAGCGCTCCGTGCCACGGATAACGACCACATCCCACAAGCTCGCGGACCGTCATTTCCGATCCGGTCGTGACGTCCTGGGGCAGATATGCGACCGAACGCGCAAAGGCGCGTTCGCTATACATCCTCAGATCCTGGTTTCCGTAAGAGATCGATCCAGTGCTCGGCACAAGCTGGCGAGCTAACATTTTGAGAAGACTGGATTTGCCGGAACCGTTGTGGCCGACCAGCGCGACAACTTCTCCTGCCGGAAATTTAAGGCTGACGTCGCAGAGAATTTCGTTCCGCTCTATCAAAAGACTTATATTTTCGGCGACAAAAGTTTCAGCCGTTCGAGGCGGATCTTGCATCGGGAGTATAGCCACGTGACATCCTTTAACCGGGTGATAGGTCGGTACTAAAGATGAGAACGGCAATCAACTATTTTCGTTAGCCCTCCACCTAGGTCATCGTCATCTCGTGCGGCGGCCCCGGCTCTCGGCCGGCAACGCCGGCTTCTGTGCCACCTCACGTTAAGCGACTGAGGGGAGGAGGAGGAAAGAAAATCCTCTCTAGCGTGCATAGTTCTCAAGAAATTTTTGAGATTATCATTATTCAGCAGCCACTTACCGGGCCTATCGCGATTTAACTGCGAAAGTCTGAACAATCTTAGATTGTGTAAAATGGCATAAGCTGAATTATGGAACTGCGCTATCGGCTTTCAGGCGAACTTCGACGACACGTGGTAAACTCCATTTAAGTGCTGACGACTGCGTCACCATTTTTGCGGCCTTTCTGGAGGTGAAGGGTCCTCCCGAGCCCTTCGGATCAGTTTGAAGATCGGCCATTCAGCCCCACTTCATTTCTCCCTTGGCAACCTTGGAGCCGATGTCGAGCGCAACGCCCATGCCGAGACCGGGGAAGCGGGCTTCCATGGCGGCCTTCAGCGCGGCGGAATCGGCTGCCTTGGCGAGTTCTTCCTCGAAAGCGAGCAGATAGCTCTTCGTGTGCTCGACGGCGGACAGATCGGTTGCCGCTTCCGGCATCATGTGGCCGGGAACGACGATCGTCGGCTTGCGGGCGCTGATTTTATCGAGGGTGGCCACCCAAGCGGCACGCTGTTCCGGAGCCTGGGTGTCGGCCGTCCACACGTGGACGCCGGAGAAAATCATGACGCCTCCGAAAACAGCGTTCAGCGATGGCACGAACAGGTACCGGCGATTGCTTAACCCTGCCTCGGCCGCGACAATCTCGACGGTCTCACCATCAACTGTAAGGCTTGAAGCGTCGAAGGCTTCGGGCATGACGATGTCTGCAAGGGTCTGCGGGCCGTTCTCCTTGAGCTGCGGCCCCAAACGGCGAGCTTTTTCTCGACGTTGCCCTTGATCGCTGCAATCGTATCGGAAGCTGCCAGCACTTTTGTGCCGGGAAAGGCTTCGAGCACCGGCTTCAGGCTGAAGTAATAGTCCGGATCGGACTGGCTGACATAAATTGCGTTCAGCGTCTTTCCCGTGGCCTTGATGGCTTCCGCCAGCGCAAGGCCGTCGGGATAGCTGAAGCCGCCGTCGATCAGCAACGCTTCGCTGGGTCCGGTCAGCAGCGCCGGAGCGCGAAAGAAGCCATTCTGACCGGCGGGGAAGTGCTTCCACGCCAGCTTTGATCCGGTCGCGTTGCCGAGGCCGGCAGGCGCAAAAACGGCAACGGCGCCGGCTGCGAGCGTGGTTTTCATGATTTCTCTCCTTGAATACATGGTTGTCTCCGATGATCTTCAGTTTCGATTTCTGCTGCGAGTGTTTGCCCCTGCGGCGGGGTTTGTCGGTAGGTTCATGGAATGGTCTGCTCAAAATGAACGATCACGCCGCCTGAAGCTCGGCAGCAAGTCGGTCAAAGCCGCCGAATAGGGCATCGCTGCGCAGCACGCGGCGCTTGTCGCCGTCGCTGACCAAAAGCGCG